>JAFWBZ010000241.1 GCA_017537105.1 Clostridia bacterium
ACCGCGCCGGAGCGGCAGATCGAGGCGATCGCCGCGGCGGACGCGGCGCTGCGGGACCGGGTGAAGCAGCTGGACGACATGGCGCTGCAGCTCGATCACGGCGAATTGCAGACAGACGGCGCGCGGACCCTCTGCGCGCTGGCCTGCACGGAGACGGACCAGACCCGGCAGGCGCTGGCCATGCAGTCCGGGGCGTCGGAGAGCGGCCTGAGCGCGGCGCTGGTGGAGGCGCTGGAGGCGCTCTCCGCGCAGCTGCGGGACATCTCCGACAGCGACCAGACCTCCCGCGTCGCGCTTTCCGGCATGCTGCGGCTGGCGGAGATCGACGCCATTTTGCGCCTTCGCGGACTGCAGCAGGCCCTTGGCGGGGGCGCGTGAAGCGGGTAAAGAACACGGGGGACCGCGTCCATTTCGGACGCGGTCCCCGCGCATGAGTACAGGTCCTATTCCGGGTCGCGCTCGTCGCCGAAGAAGAACACCGCGACGGTGCCCGGCCCGCAGTGGGCCGCGATGATCGTGCAGATGTCGCAGATGCGAAGGTCGCGGTCGACGTTGGGAAAGCGCTCAAGCAGCGCCGCCTTCAGGGCAGCGGCGTCGTCGGGGGCGTTGGAGTGGCTGATCAGGCACTTTCCGGAATACGCCCTCCCTCCCTGGGCATGGCGCTCCATGGTGTCCAGCGTGCGGCGAATGGCGTTTTTGCGGCCCCGCACCTTGTCGTAGGCGATGATGCGGCCGCGGTCGTCCAGGCGCATGATGGGGCAGATGTTCAGTATGCTGCCGAGGGTGGCGGCGGGGCCGGAGACACGGCCGCTGCGCCGGAAGTACTTGAGGTCCACCGAGAAGAACTGGTGATGCACCGTGTTGCGGATGGCCAGCAGCCGGGCTTCGACGGCCTCGAGGGACTCGCCGGCATCGCGCAGGTCGGCGGCGGCGTCCACCAGCAGGCCGTAGCCGGCGCTGGAGCATAGCGAGTCCACCACCACCAGCCTCTGGCCCGGGTATCGTTCGCGGAGCGCTGCGGCGGCCTCCTCCGCGTTGCGCACGGAGGCGGTCATGCCTGAGCCGAAGGCGACGTGCAGCACGTCACCGCCCCGCTGCAGCAGCGGCTCAAAGAACGCCTCGTACTGGTAGGTGTTCAGCTGGGAGGTCGTGGGCAGCGCGCCCTCCGCCAGCTGCCGGTAGAATCGCGGCAGCGCCTCGGGGTCGCGGCCCATGTCGTCCGGGTATTCCTGGCCGTCGATCGTGTAGGTGTAGAACAGCACCGGGATGTCCCGGGATTCAGCGTAGGCGTAGGGCAGGTCGATCGTGGATTCGCAGGAAAGCGTGAAGCGACTCATGGAATTCACCTCCGATTCAGCAGAAGCGACGGTGGATGAAGGTCACGCACTGTTCCGCCCAGACGCGGATCTCCGGGTAGTCCGGGGCGAGTCCGAGGCCGTGGATGCCCTCGGGATAGATGTGCATTTCGTAGATGACCCCGGCGCGGGTCAGCGCGGCTGCCAGCATCAGGCTGTTCTCCACGGGCACCAGCTCGTCAGTGGAGGTGTGCCAGATGAAGGCGGGCGGGGTTTCCGGCGTGACGTTCAGTTCGGCGGAGAAGTAGCGGTCCCACTGGTGCCCGTCGGGATCGCCCACGAGGTTCATGTAGCTGCCGTAATGGGGGAAGCGGGTGAAGCTGACCACCGGATAGCAGGGCACGAAAAAGTCCGGGCGGGATGAGATGCGCTCGATGGGATCATTCGCACAGGGGTTTCCGGCGTCAAAGTGGGTCGCCGCGTTGCAGGTCAGGTTGCCTCCGGCGGAAAAGCCCAAGATGCCCACGTACCTGTAGCCCATCGAGCGCACCGTGCGGATGGCCCGCAGCGCGTCCGACAGCGGCGCCAGGGGGTGGCAGGGGTGGACGCGATAGTCCAGCACGTAGGCGGCGATGCCGCCGGCGTTCAGCATTTCCGCCACGGGGCCGCCTTCGTGGTCCGCCTTCATGGCGTAGGCGCCGCCGGGGCAAACGATGACTGCCGTGCCCGCGCCGTCCACTGCGTAGGCGGTCAGCGAGGGCTGCGGTTGGTCGGGGGACTGCTCGGCATAGGGTGCCATGCCGGGCCACAGCGGAATGATCTGATTCATGGAAAAGCCTCCATTGTGCGATTGCAGAAACGGGATCCGGGAGCGTCCCGGTCCGGAGCGTCAGCCGTGCAGCCCCCGGGACTGCCGGTCCATGTCCTCCACGACGATGTCGTAGATCTCGCCCAGCGTGGCGCAGTATTCCAGCACCTTCCAGGGCTCGTTGGTGTGAAAGTGGATCTTGATCAATTCGTCGTCGCCCACGGCCAGCAGGCAGTCGCCCCGGAAGTTGGCGTCAAAGTAATCGCGGATGACGTCCTCGTCCAGGCCCTCGCCCTCGATCAGCAGCTGGGTGTCGTAGCGAAATTCAGTGTATTCACCGCTCATTTGTTTCCCTCCTCGTCAGATGGCATTGCGTCGGTTTTTTACAGCAGGGGGATCATGTCCGACAGGCGGCCGAACTTCAGGTCCGGCACGGTGGCCGAGGCGGCCAGCATGTCCTCGGTGGTCTCACCGGACATCACCAGGATGGAGAGCATGCCGCTCCGCAGCCCGGTTTCGATGTCGGTATACAGGCGGTCGCCCACCATGGCCAGCTCCCGGACCCCGAGGCCCGTCCGGCGGAGCACCGCCTCCACGATGCCGGTGTTGGGCTTGCCGACGACGAGATCGGGCCGCCGCCCCGTGGAGGCCTCGATGCACGCGAGGATGGCGCCGATGTCCGGCATGAAGCCGGTCTCGGTGGGGCAGTTGAAGTCCGGATGCGTGGCGATGAAGGGCAGGCCCGCGCGCACGAGGTCGCAGGCGGCCCACAACCTGTCATAGGTGAGCGTGGTGTCGAAGCCGACGACCACGATCTCCGGGTGCTCGCTGTCCACGGGAATGCCGTACTCGCGGAACTCCGCCACCAGGTATTCGTTGCCCAGCACGAAGGCACGCCTGCCGGGATACAGCTCCCGCAGCTTTTCGCAGGTGGCTTCCCCGGAGGTCAGCACGTGGCTCCGGTCCGTCTGAAGCCCCATCTTCGCCAGTTTTTGCACGTAGAACTGGGCATTGTGGCTGGAGTTGTTGGTCAGGAACATGTAGTTCCGGCCGCTGGAGAGCACCTTTTCGATGAAATCCAGGCTGCCTTCGATCAGCTCGCCGCCGAGATAGAACGTGCCGTCCATATCCAGCAGGAAGCACTTGACATCTTGAAGCGTCATGGCACGGGCCCCTTTCACGCGGTGATTTATTCCCCGAATTCGATCAGGCCCTCGGCCATGCGGCGCACGGGCGCCAGCGCTTCCACACGGTAGCCCGCTGCCCGCAGCTTCTGCATGCCGGGCTGGAACGCCTTGGCGATCACCGCACCGACGCCCGCCACCTTTGCGCCCGCCTTTTCCAGCAGGGAGATGCCGCCGAAGGCCGCCTCACCGTTGGCCAGGAAGTCGTCGATCAGCAGCACGTTGTCGCCGGGCTTTATGAACTGCGTCTTCAATGTCAGCAGGTAGGGCGCGTTCTTGGTGAAGGAAAACACCTCGGTTTGAATGATGCCGTCCTTCAGGATGCTGGACACGGATTTTTTCATGATGACCATCGGCAGGTCCATCTCCAGCGCCGTCATGGCCGCTGGAGCGATGCCGGAGGACTCAATGGTGGCGATGCGGGTCACGCCCGCGTCCGCGAAGCGGCGGGCGAACTCCTCGCCCACGGCCTTCATCAGCTTCACGTCGACCTGGTGGTTCAAAAAACAATCCACCAGCAGCACGTGCTCATTCAGCGCGCGGCCCTCCGCAAGGATCTTTTGTTTCAGCAGTTCCATGGGACACACGACCTTTCCTGTGTTTTTCAGATGGCTTGCGATGATTTGCGATGTTCGGGCGGTTTGGCGGCCATCATGCCGGTTCCGCCTGGGGTTTGCCAGAGAACTTTTCCACGATGGCCCACTCTACGCGGCGGTCAGCGATCTCCTCCACGCTGATGCGAAGCCCGAAGCATTCCACCACCGGGCGCTCGCCGTCGGCGGGGATCTCCGTGAGCTGGCTGAAGATCAGCCCGCCCAGCGTGTCGAATTCCTCGTCCACCGGCAGTTCGATGTCGAGCGCCTCCGCCACGGCCTCCAGGTCCGCCGCGCCGGAGACGCGCCAGCGGCCGTCGCCCAGCGGCTGGATGTCCTCGTCCTCCTTGGGGTCGTATTCGTCGTAGATGTTGCCGACGATCTCCTCCAGCAGATCCTCCAGCGTGATCAGCCCGCTGGTGCCGCCGTACTCGTCCACCACGATGGCGATGTGCTGCTTGCGGGACTGCATCTCCTTGAACAGCACGTCGGTGCGCACGGATTCCGGCACGAAGTGCGCCGGGCGGATCAGCTGCCGGAGGGCGGACCTGCGGCCCTCGCAGCGGTCCATCAGGAAGTCGCGGGTGGTCAGTATGCCCAGCACGTTGTCAATGGAGTCCTCGTAGACCGGGAAGCGGGAGCGGCCGCTCTCGCGGATGGTGTCCAGGATCTCCTCCTCGGTGGACTCGATGTCGATGGCGGTGATGTCCTTGCGATGGACCATGCAGTCTCCGGCGTCCATGTTGTTGAACTCGAAGATGTTTTCGATCATTTCCTTCTCGTCCGCCTCGATGGCGCCCTTCTCCTCGCCGATGTCCACCATCTCCAGGATGTCCTCCTCGGTCACCAGCTCGCTGGAATCGGCGGGCTTGAGGCCGAAGGGCAGCAGGATCAGCCGGGAGATGCCCCGACCGAGGAGGGCGACGGGCGTGAAGGCCGCCACGGTCCACTGGGCGACGGGAGCGACGCGGTCAAACAGCTTTTGCCTGCCATGTGCGGCCAGTCGCGTGGGAAGGATGCCCGCGACGATGATCGAAAGCAGCATGTAGGCCAGCAGCAGGAGCAGGAGGCCGCCCATGCCGCTGAGGCGGCCGAGGATCGCCCCAAAGGCCCCGACGGCGGCAAAGTGAAATCTGAACCATGCGAGCGCGAAGCCGGTCAGCAGGAGGCCCAGCCAGGCGATGGTCACATCGCCGAAGGGCTTCTCCACGCGCTCGATCAGCCACACCGCGCGGCGGGCCTTGGGCGCGCCCTCGCCGGCCTGGCGGCGCAGCTCGGCGTCGTCCAGAAATGGCACAGCCGCGGCCGCCAGGCGAACGATGGCCGCCAGCAGCAGCGCGACGATCATGACGATAATGGGACTCAGCGGGTCGTCCATAGGGACACAATCCTCCCTTGAGATTTCATGCACAGAGAATGCAACATTCCCCCTATTCAAGCATTATAGCATATCTGCCTGAAATTGGATAGGGATTCCTGAAATTTTCTCGCGGCGATTGCCAGGAGCCGGGCCCGGATGCTATAATGGCACAAGGTGATGCACGATGAACGCGTTTGAAAAAGATCTGCAGTTGTCCCGGGAGATCGCCCGGCGGACGGCGGAGGCCGGCGGGCGGGCGATGTACGTCGGCGGCATGGTCCGCGACGCTCTGCTGGGCGAGGACTGCAAGGACATCGATATCGAGGTCTACGGGCTGGAGCCCGCGCGCCTGCGGTCGCTGCTGGGCGAACTGGGCCGGGTGGTGGAAAAGGGCGCCAGCTTCGGCGTATATGGCCTGGAGCACAGCGGCATCGACATCGCCATGCCCCGGCGGGAGCGCGCCACCGGCGCGAGGCATACCGATTTCGAGGTCTCCGTGGACCCCGGACTCTCCTTTGAAGCGGCCACGCGGCGGCGGGACTTCACCATCAACGCCATGATGCGGGACGTGCTCACCGGCGAGCTGGTGGACCTGTGGGGCGGACAGCGCGATCTCGAGGCCCGGGTGATCCGCCACGTCAGCGACGAGACCTTCCCCGAGGACGCGCTGCGGGCGTTCCGCGCCGCGCAGTTTTCGGCCCGGCTGGAGGCGGAGATCGCGCCGGAGACCCTGTCGCTGTGCGCGCGCATGGACGTGTCGCAGATCTCCCGGGAGCGGGTGTTCGAGGAGCTGGCAAAGGCGCTGTTGAAGGCGGAGAAGCCCTCGGTGTTCTTCCGGGTGCTCCGGGAGATGGACCATTTGAAGGAATTCTTTCCGGAGCTCCAGCGCTGCATCGGCGTTCCCCAGAGCCCGATTCACCATCCGGAGGGGGATGTGTTTGCGCACACGATGCTGGTGTTGGACTGCGCCGCCGGGCTGCGGGAGCGGGCGCAGTGGCCGCTGGGCTTCATGATCGCCGCGCTGATCCACGATCTCGGCAAGGTGGTCGCCACCCGCAGGCTGGAGGATGGCAGGATCGTCGCCTACGGCCACGAGGTGGAGGGGCTTCCGCTGTGCGAGGCGCAGCTGTGCAGGCTGACCAACCAGCAAAAGCTGATCGACTACGCGAAGAACATGATGTGGCTGCACATGCGGCCCAACGTGCTGGCCGGGGCCAGGTCCCACAAGAAGAAGACGCGGCTGCTGTTCGACCTGTCCGTCTGCCCGGAGGACCTGATCCTGCTGTCCCGGGCGGACGCCAGCGGCAATCAGGACAGGCCCTATGACGAGGGCTATGAGCGATTCCTCCGGGAGCGCCTGGAGGACTACCGCAGGGTGATGACCCGGCCCATGGTGACCGGGCAGGATTTGATCCGCGCGGGCTTGCAGCCCGGGCCGCAGTTTTCCGGGTGGCTCCGGCGGGCGCGTATGCTGCACTTCTCCGGACAAGAGCATGACCGCGCGCTGCGGCAGGTGCTGGCGGAGGCCGCCCGGGAGAGATCGGAAGCGGAAGTACCGCGTTCACCGCAGTCCGAGGACACAAAAAGCCCCGAATAAATGCATTGCTTCATTCATTTCAAACAAAGAGATGCATCGAAAGATGCATCTCTTTGTTTGAAAATTAGCGGCGCATTGGCCGGTCATAGCGACGCTTCAGGTTAAAGTTTTGTATTTTTTTGCAAAAAGCGGGGCGCATGGCCGGAAATTTGCGGCGGTGTGCCCTTGACAGCCACAAAAACCTATGCTATACTCTTATATTGCGTTAGTATGGACGAGAAGCCGCCTTCGCGGGAAAAAGGCCCGAAATCAAAGGATTTTCGAGGGAGACGCACCGGCAAAAATGTACCGAATCTTCACATTGAAGGTGCGATTTATCTGAAAATTAACAATTGATTTTTCCGACCCTGTCCCGCGCTGCTGGCCGTGACCGACCCGCAGGATGTAATGAAGTTAGGGGTGATTGAAGGTATGGTGAACCCGGTGCAAATGGGCAAACGCACGCGCATGCGCTTCGCTCGCATTGAGGAGGCGCTGGCAGTACCCGATCTGATTGAGGTTCAGAAGAATTCGTACAGGTATTTCCTGAAGGAGGGCCTTCGCGAGGTGCTGGCGGACGTTTCGCCGATCACCGACTATTCCGAGAGCCTGATTCTGGAGTTCACGGATTACTCGCTGGACGACAAGCCGAAGTATACGGTCGAGAAGTGCAAGGAGCGCGACACCACCTATGCCGCGCCGCTGAAGGTGACGGTGCGCCTCACCAACCGCGACACCCACGAGATCAAGGAATCCGAAGTGTTCATGGGCGATTTCCCGCTGATGACCGAGCACGGCACCTTCATCATCAACGGCGCCGAGCGCGTCATCGTGTCCCAGCTGGTCCGCTCCCCGGGCGTGTACTACGCCAAGGCCATCGACAAGACCGGCGCGTTCCTGTATTCCGCCCAGATGATCCCCAACCGCGGCGCCTGGATCGAGTATGAGACCGACGCCAACGGCGTGGTTTTCGCGCGCATCGACCGCGCCCGCAAGGTGCCGGTGACGGTGCTGCTGCGCGCCATGGGCGTGGAGAGCGACGAGGAGATCGTCTCGATGTTC
>JAFWBZ010000001.1 GCA_017537105.1 Clostridia bacterium
CGAACCCTTTGCCTGCCGCAAGAGGGCCCGATCATCCCCCGCACCTCTGCAAAACAAATCCACACCCCGCTGGGGCATGGATTTGTTTTGGCGGAGAAGGAGGGATTCGAACCCTCGAGACGCTTTTGACGCCTACGCGATTTCCAGTCGCGCGCCCTCGACCGAGCTAGGCGACTTCTCCATATTCGGTTTTGCGCGGCGCGGAGGGTCAGTCCGCGGGCGGCTCAACAGTGGGAATTATACCACAACCCGCCGGCGAATGCAATACCCTTCCGGCAAAAAATAATATGAAGTTTGGAGAAAGCGAAGGCTTCCTTCCCCGGGCAAACGGTGGTATAATGGCGGTGACGGCAACAAACAGGGACCGAATTTGGCGGGGTGATTCTATGGAAGGCGGCTCTGTCTCCCGGGAGCGCCTGATTCAGGCGGGGATCCAGGAGCTCGAGGCCAACGGCCTGCACGGCTTTTCGCTGCGCAGGGTGGCGCAGCAGTGCGGCGTATCCTGCGCAGCGCCCTACAAGCACTTCAAAAACAAGGGGGAGCTGGTCGAGGCCATCGCCCAGCACTACAACGCCCAATGGGCCCAGCGCCAGCGCGAGGTCATGGACCACACCGAAAAGGACATCACCCGGCAGCTCCAGGAGGTCTGCAAGGAGTACCTGCGCTTCCTGCTGGACAATTCGAATTACTGCATCCTGGTGACCCTCACGGACGCGGCCACGGGCAAGTGATACATGCACAGCCTGTTCGACGGCTCCACGCCCTCCAAGCGTCTCGTGCAGGAATACTGCGCCATGCACCACATGCCGCCCGAGACCGCCCACGTCAAGGTAGTGCTGCTTCGCGGCCTGTTCTTCGGCGTGGCGATGCTGGTGGGCTCCGGCGAGCTGGAGCTTTCGGAGGAGCGCATCGAACTGCTCTACCGGGAGATCAACAGCGCGTTTCTGAGTTAAAATTCCATAAAAAGCGACAGATTGCGAGACAAGCGCCCCGTTCTGTGGTATAATTTAGAATACGCGAGGGTTAACACTGTTAACCTCCTGAATACCTTTGGAGGTGCTTGCTTTGAGCGATTTTGTCATCATGACGGACTCCTCCTGCGACCTGCCCGCTTCGCTGGCGGACCGGATGGAGCTCTCCGTGCTGCCCCTTTCCGTATACATTGAGGACAAGCAGTATATCAACTATTTGGACGAGCGCGAGATCGCCTTTTCGGAGATCTACGCCAAGCTGCGCACCAAGTGTCCTGCCAAGACCTCTGCCGTCAACATGAACGACTTTCTCGCTCCCATGGAGGAGATCGTCCGCTCCGGCAGGGATCTTCTGTACATCGGCTTCTCCTCCGGCCTGAGCGGCACTTACAACGCCGGCGCCGCGGCCGCCCAGGAGATCGCCGAAAAATACCCGGAGCGCAAGGTCTACGCCGTGGATTCGCTGGCGGCGTCCCTGGGCCAGGGTCTTCTGGTGTACCACGCCTGGCAGCAGAAGCAGGCCGGGAAGGACATCGACGAGGTGCTGCAGTGGGTGGTTGACAACCGGCTGCACCTGTGCCACTGGTTCACCATCGACGATCTGATGTTCCTCAAGCGCGGCGGGCGCATCTCCGGCGCGACGGCCATCGTGGGTTCCATGCTCAGCATCAAGCCCGTCATGCACGTGGACAACGAGGGCCATCTGATCAAGGTCGGCACGGCCCGCGGCCGCAAGGCCTCCATCAGGCGCTGGCGGACGAGGCCGGCAAGCGCGGCATCCACCTCGAGGACCAGATCATCTTCATCTCCCACGGCGACTGTGTGGACGAGGCCAACTACCTGGCGGACATCATGCGCGACCGCTTCCACGTGAAGGACGTGCTGGTCAACTACGTCGGGCCCGTCATCGGCGCGCACTCCGGCCCGGGCACCATCGCCCTCTTCTTCCTGGGCACCGAGCGCTGACGCGATGGATTTATAAGGGAACCGCATGCCGGTTCCCTTTCTTGCGCTCTTTTGCGATTTGGTGTACAATGGTGGCAACAGAAAACCCGGAGGGACTTCACATGCATTCGCTGAAGGTCGTCGCCCGCATTCATTCGGACTTTCCCACGAAATTCGGCATCCCGCGGCAGAGCGGGCTGGTGGACGCGCTGAAGGCGACGGTCGTCTTCGAGCCAGAATACCGGGACGCCACCGCGCTGCGCGGGCTGGAGGCGTACTCCCATATCTGGCTCATCTGGCAGTTTTCCGAATCGGTGCGGGAGGGCTGGTCTCCCACCGTCAAGCCGCCGCGGCTCGGAGGCAACCGGCGCATGGGCGTGTTCGCCACGCGCTCGCCCTTCCGGCCGAACCCCCTCGGCCTCTCCTGCGTGAAGCTGGACTCCATCGAGTGCTCCACGCCCGAGGGCCCGGTGCTGCATATCGCCGGCGCGGACCTCATGGACGGCACGCCCATCTACGACATCAAGCCCTACCTCCCCTATGCGGACTGCCGGCCCGACGCGACGGCCGGCTTTGCGCGGGAGACCCTGGACTACGCGGTGGAGGTGGACTTCCCCGACGCGCTGCTGCGCGTGCTGCCGGGGGACAAGCGGGAGGCCGCGGTGCAGCTGCTGCGGCAGGACCCGCGGCCCGGCTACCGGCACGGTGACGGCGAGCGCCGCTATGGCGTGGCCTTCGCGGGCTTCGATGTGCGCTTCACTGTGGATGGCGGGGTGCTGCGCGTGTGCAAGGTCGTGCCGCTGGACGGCACTGACGGCGCTTGACAACAGGCCGTCCGTTCGCTACACTGTCTTCGGGAGGTGGAAAACGTGGCGCAATACGACATTGACGTCCTCCTGGAGCGCCTGCGGGCGCTCTCCGACCCGGAATACGCCGCCTTCAACGCGCGGCTGGTCCCCTGCGACGTCGCATCGACCCTCGGTGTGCGCACGCCTGCGCTGCGCTCCATCGCCCGGGAGATCCAGCGGAACGAGGACTGGCGGGCGTTTCTGGATGCGAGCCGTGCGCATCCCCTCCACGACCTGCGCATGCTGCACGCCTTCGTACTGGGCGGCGCGCGCTGTTGGATCGATGAGAAGCTCGCCGGGATTGAAGCCTTTCTCCCCTGTATGGACAACTGGGAGGTTTGTGACGGCCTCTGCTCCAGCTTCAAACCCCGAGCGAATGAGCAGGAGGCGGCCTTCGCGTACTGCCTCGCCTGTGCCGACGCGGAGGAGGAGTTCCGCAAGCGCTTCGGGCTCGTGATGCTGATGAGCCGCTTCGCCGACCCGCCCTTCGCCGAAGGTACGCTGCGCGCGTACCGGCGCTTCCGCCACGATGGCTACTACGCCCGCATGGGCGCCGCCTGGGGCCTGGCGACGCTGTGGCTGCACCAGCGCGACGGTGCGCTGGCGATCCTGCGGGAGGGGCTCTGGGACGACTTCACCCACAACAAGGCCATTCAGAAGCTCTGCGAGAGCTATCGGGTTTCCGACGAAGACAAGGCGCTGGCGCGTTCGCTGCGCCGGGGAAGGGCGAAACGGACATGATCGATTCCACGCTGTGCTTCATCGAGCGGGGGCATCAATATCTGATGCTGCACCGCACCAAGAAGGCCAACGACCCCAACCACGACAAGTGGCTGGGCATCGGCGGGCACGTCGAGCCGGGCGAGACGCCCCTGGCCTGCATCCTCCGGGAGGCCCGCGAGGAGACCGGGCTGACGCTCAAGGACTGCCGCTTCCGCGGCATCGTGCGCTTCCGCTCGGACCGCTGGGAGGACGAGGACATGTACCTGTTCACCGCAAGTCGCTTCGAAGGCGAGATCATGCCCTGCAATGAGGGTGACCTGGAGTGGATCGACAAGTCCCGCCTGCGTAAGCTGACCCTGTGGGAGGGGGATCGGATCTTCCTGCAGCTCCTCGAGGACGGCGCGGAGGGCTTTGACCTCGCGTTGCGATACGAGGGCGAACGGCTGGCCTTCGCCGCGCTGGACGGCCGGCCGCTGCCCCTGAACGAATAAATATCGGAGGAACCTGCCATGCGCTGCTCCTGTCATGTGTGCGACACCTATATGAACCAGTCCGAGGGGCTCGAGCTGGGCTGCGTCTGCCCCAACTGCGGCTACCGCTGCAAGGCCTGTCTCGGGACGGACTCCGTCATCAGCCGGGACAGCCTGAAGCACATTCGGGACAACCCCGTCATCATGCAGGACATCCTGAACAGCTTCGACGACCCCGACGACGACTTTGACCCGGACGCCGAATTCTACAGGGGCTTCGACCCCTATGAGGACCACTCCCGCTGGGATGGATAGACCCATAAAACAGATGCCGCTTCAGCGCTGTTCTGAAGCGGCATTTGTTCTTTTGGACTATCTCGGCTCCCGCCCCGCCTTGAAGGTCATCATCATCTCG
>JAFWBZ010000242.1 GCA_017537105.1 Clostridia bacterium
CCGCCCTTCATGCAGGAGCACATTCCGAAGAACTCCAGCGCGTCGCTGGTATAGGCCCACGGACCCAGATAGAGCAGATCCTCCATCATGTCGATGGGGAAGAGGCCCTGGTACTGGAGATTGTGAATCGTGTAGATGGTGCGGATGTTCTGATAGAGCTCCAGCTGCTTGTACTGCGCCTTCAGCAGAATCGGGATCAGGCCGGTCTGCCAGTCGTGGCAGTGCAACACATCGGGAATGAAGTCGATCTTCGACAGCGCCTCCAGCACCGCGCGGCTGAAGAACGCGAAGCGCTCGCCCTCGTCGCCGCCCATGCCATAGATGTAGTCGCGCCCGAAATACTGCTCATTGTCCACGAAATAGAAGGTAATGCCGGAATAGACCAGCCGCTGGATGCCGACATACTGGCGGCGCCAGCCGAGGTTGACATAGAAGTAGAGCAGGTGTTCCATCTGATCGCGCCAGCTCTGATCGATGGCCTTGTACAGCGGCAGTATGACGCGGATGTCCTCGCCAGCCTTCAAAAGCTCCTTGGGCAGCGCGCCAACCACGTCGGCAAGGCCGCCGGTCTTCACGAACGGCACGCATTCCGATGCGGCAAACAGTATTTTCATGGTTCACACCTCCAGGGATAAGTTTTGCTTTACAGCGTGATGTTTTTCCCGATGACGATCGGATACTGCTTCTGACCGATCAGACGGCCATGGCTGCGGATCGTGACCTCCTTGTCAAAGATGACATTCTCCAGCTCCACGTCGTCCTCGATGTAGCTGTCCTGCATGATGACGCAGTCCTTGAGCTTGGCGCCCTTGCCGATGCGCACGCCGCGGAACACCACGCAGTTTTCCACCTCGCCGTCGATCACGCAGCCGTCGGCGATGAGAGAGTTCTTCACCTTCGCGCCGCTGCGGTAGATGGTGGGCACGGAGTCGCGGGTCTTCGTGAACACGGGGTTGGCGCCAAACAGGGCGCTGCGCACCTCGGGCTTCAGCAGATCCATGCTGAAGTTGAAGTAGCCGCGAATGGTCTCGATCCTGCGATAATAGCTGTTCTCCTCATAGCCCATGATCTTGAGGCTGCCGGCCTGGATGGCGGGCTGCAGCAGATCGGCGTACAGGCTGTGGGAGCCCCTGGAGATGGCCTGGTCGACCAGATAGATCAACAGCGTGCGCTTCACCATCATCACGTTCAGGAAGAAGTTCTCGTAGGAAGCGGCGTTGGGGTTGATCTCCAGGTGAGTGATGGTCTTGTTCGCATCGACGCCCATGTAGACGTGGTTGTTCTTCGAGGAGGAGGAGAAGTCCGTCAGCCCGGTGGAGACCTTCTGGTACATCATGGTGATGTCCGCACCGGACTTGATGTGCTGCTCGATCATCGGCTCGAGGTTCGCGTTCATGACGTAGTCGCTGTCCGTCAGAATCGCGTACTCCTGCTTGGAGCGGCGCAAGTAGTCGAAGTTGGCGCGCAGCGCGTCCAGCAGTCCGGCGTATTCTCCGCCGTTCTCCCGGGTCAGGAAGGGCGGCAGGATGAACAGGCCGTTGTTGCGGGTGTGCAGATCCCAGTCCTTGCCGGAGCCCAGATGGTCCATCAGAGAGTGGTAGTTTTTCTGTGCGATGATTCCAACATTGTGGATGTTGGAATTGACCATGTTGGAAATGATAAAGTCAATGATGCGATAGCGTCCGGCCACCGGAATGGCGGC
>JAFWBZ010000243.1 GCA_017537105.1 Clostridia bacterium
GCGCCCACGAGAGCGGGCTGATCGGCGAGGACCCCAACGGTATCCCCAACAACTTGCTGCCCTATGTGGCCAAGGTGGCCACCGGAGAGCTCGAGCAGCTGAATGTGTTCGGAGACGACTACGACACCCCCGATGGAACCGGCGTGCGCGACTACATCCACGTGGTCGACCTGGCGCTGGGACACCTGGCCGCACTGGAGTACGCGCAGCACCACACCGGCGCCATTCCCGTAAATCTGGGCACCGGCCGCGGCACCAGCGTGCTGGAGATCGTGCATGCCTTCGAAAAGGCCAGCGGGCGCAGGGTCGCCTATCACATTGCGCCGCGCCGTGCCGGCGACATCGCCAGCTGCTACGCCGATCCCGCCCGCGCCGCAGAGCTCTTCCACTGGCACGCGGAGCGAAACATCGACGACATGTGCCGGGACACCTGGCACTTCGCAGAGGGAAAGATGGACCGGAAGTGACCGCCCGAGCACCCGAAAGACAGAAGACCCTTCGCCGCATCCGGAATGACGACATGACCGTCGCTCCGGGCGCGGGAAGGGCCTTTTTCCTCCCTTGCCTTATGGGGAAACCGTGCTATAATAGAAGCGTGCATATTCCACGAAAGGCGTGATCTCATGAAGCTGAATTCCCGGCGGACGCTGCTGATCGGACTGGCGTTTTTCTCCATCTGCGCGTTTTGGCAGATGTACGACACCGTGATTCCGCTGATCCTGCGGGACACGTTCCACATCGGCGATGCGGCCTCGGGCTGGATCATGGCGGCGGACAACATCCTGGCGCTGTTTCTGCTGCCGTTGTTCGGTCGGCTGTCGGACCGCACGCGCACGCTGATGGGGCGCAGAATGCCCTACATCGCGGTGGGTACGGCGGTCGCGGTGGCGCTGATGCTGCTGCTGTCCGGGGCGGATGCGCCGGGGCACTTCCCGGTGTTCATCGCGCTGTTGGGGCTGCTGCTGGTGGCCATGGGCACCTATCGGTCGCCCGCGGTGGCGCTGATGCCAGACGTGACGCCCAAGCCGCTGCGGTCGAAGGCCAACGCCATCATCAATCTGATGGGCGCGCTGGGTGGCGTGTACGCGCTGGCGATGATTCAGCTGGTGGTGGGGGTGCATGCCGACGGCCGGGCGAACTACGGCCCGGTGTTCTACGCGGTGGCGGCGCTGATGGTGGTGTCCGTGGCGCTCTTGCTCTGGCGCGTCAACGAGAACGCGCTCCGGCAGCAAAACGCGGACGTGGACGAGACGGCGCCCGGCGCGCGGGAGAAGCTGCCGCCGGACATGATGCGCAGCCTTGTGCTGATTCTCTGCTCGGTGTCGCTGTGGTACATGGGCTACAATGCCGTCACCACCGCCTACTCGAAGTACTTCACCCGCATGTGGGGCGATCTGTCCGGCGCCGCGAATTGCCTGATGATCGCCACCATCGGCGCGGTGGTATCCTATGTGCCGGTGGGCATTCTCTCCTCAAAGATCGGCCGGAAGAAGATGATTCTGATCGGCGTGGCGATCCTTGCGGCCTGCTTCGCGATCTCCGGGACGGTCAAGGTGTTCAGCCCGCTGCTGTACGTGCTGTTCGTGGTGATCGGCTTTGCCTGGGCGGCGATCAACGTCAACTCCTACCCGATGGTGGTGGAGATCAGCCGCGCCGGAGACGTGGGCAAGTACACCGGCTACTATTACACCTTCTCCATGGCCGCGCAGGTGCTGACGCCGGTGCTCTCCGGCTGGCTGCTGGAGCACGTGGGCTATCACACGCTGTTTCCCTACGCGGCGATCTGCGTGGCACTGGCCTTTGTGACGATGCTGCTGGTTCGCCACGGCGACAATCGGCCCGGTGCGCATTCGGATGTGCTGGAGTACTACGACGTGGAGGACTAAGCCGGGGAACCCCCTCCGAAAGGACGGGTTCCGGGATATGCGGGAAATCTGGGACCGGGAGGAAAGGACACATGAGACCGACGGGTTGGCTGATCGTACTGATTGTGTTTGCGGCGGTGGTTTTTCTGACGCGGCCCTGCATCCGGCGCAGCCGCATGGCGCGCTGGCGGAGGCAGCGCTTCGCCCATCGCGGGCTGCACGATCTGGAGGCGGGTGTCGTGGAGAACACGCTGCAGGCCTTTGAAGCGGCCTGTCGGGCAGGATATGGCATCGAGCTGGACATACAGTTTTCCCGGGACATGCAGGTAGTGGTGTTCCACGACGACGATCTTCAGCGGCTTTGCGGGGATTCGCGCAGGGTGTTCGACTGCACGCTGCAGCAGCTGGAGGCATTTCCTCTGGCAGGGGTGAAGGACGCGAGGATTCCCACGCTGCGGGAGGTGCTGGATCTCGTAAACGGCCGCGCGCCGCTGCTGATCGAGCTCAAGAGCGGCCCGCGCAACGCGCAGCTGTGCCAGGCCCTGGTGGAGCACCTGAAGGGGTATCGCGGTGCATACGTCGTCGAGTCCTTCAACCCGCTGATCGTGGGCTGGTTTCGCCGGCATGCGCCGGAGGTGGTGCGCGGACAGCTGGTGTGCCCGATGCACAACTACATCGCCAAGGCCAGCCGCGTCAGCGCGCTGTTCATGTCGGGCCTGATGCTGAATTGCATCGGCCGACCGGACTTTGTGGCCTACGACGCCAATGCGCCTCGGTTCTTCGCGCCCCACCTGCAGCGCTTTTTGTACCGCACGCCCATGGCGGCGTGGACCGTGCGCACCGACGCCATGGAGGCGCTTGTTGTGCGGCGCGGCGAGATGAGCATATTCGAACGGATACGACCCTGAACGGAGGCGCACATGGAC
>JAFWBZ010000244.1 GCA_017537105.1 Clostridia bacterium
ATGACCTCGTAGCCCTCCTCCTTCAGCGCCAGGCACGCCTGGGTGCCCGCGTAGTCGAATTCCGCCGCCTGCCCGATCACGATGGGGCCGGAGCCGATGATGAGAACTTTTTTGATATCCGTGCGCTTTGCCATGGTGTTACCTCCGTTCGGACGGGTGATTGTGATCCTCCAGGACCGTCAGCACGCACGCGCCGAAGACCTTCCGGCCCTCGAACGGCGTGGCCTTTCCCCTGGAGAGGAACTGCGATGGATCGATGATGGTTTCGCGATGCAGGTCCCAGGCGGTGACGCCTTCGAAGGGCAGGCCGAACCGCTGCCGGGGCCGGACGGCCATCCGGTCGATCAGCGCCTCCAGCGACAGCAGGCCCCCCTGGACCAGCCCGGTGTACAGAAGCGGGAAGGCGGTTTCCAGGCCCACGATGCCGAAGGCGCTCTTCTCCAGTCCCCGGGACTTCTCTTCCGCGCTGTGGGGCGCGTGGTCGGTGGCGATCATGTCGATGGTGCCGTCGCACAGGCCCTCCAGCAGCGCCTCCCGGTCCTCCCGGGCCCGCAGCGGCGGGTTCATCTTGAACCGGCCCTCCTCCCGGAGGTCGCCCTCATCCAGCAGCAGGTAGTGGGGCGCGGTCTCACAGCTGACGTCCACGCCGCTTTGCTTCGCCTCGCGGATGAGGCGGACGGACTCCTTACAGGAAATGTGGCAGACGTGGTAGCCGCAGCCGGTCTCGTCCGCCAGCCGGAGATCCCGCTCGATCTGCCGCCACTCGCTCTCGGAGCAGATGCCCCGGTGGCCGTGGGCCTTCGCGTAGGCACCGTCGTGGATGTAGCCGCCGCGCAACAGCGCGTTGACCTCGCAGTGGGCGGCGATCAGCTTGCCCAGCGATTTCGCCGTCTCCATGGCCGCGCGCATCATGCCCTCGTCCTGCACGCCCCGGCCGTCGTCGGAGAAGGCGCAGACGAAGGGAGCCATGGCCGCCAGGTCCGCGAGCGCTTCGCCCCGCTCGCCCATCGTGATGGCCCCGTAGGGATAGACAGGGATGCGGGCGGTCCGTTCGATGATGTCCAGCTCCTGCCGGAGCGTCTCCAGGCTGTCCGGCACGGGATTCAGGTTCGGCATGGCGCACACCGCCGTGTAGCCGCCCTTTTTTGCCGCCATTGTGCCGGTTTCAATGGTCTCCTTATAAGAAAAACCCGGCTCTCTGAAGTGCACGTGCACGTCACAGAAACCGGGAAACAGGAAAAACTCGCCCTCGCTCTCCGAAAGCGCCCTGGCGGCCTGCGCCGAAGCGCCGGCCAGGCCGGGGAAGCGGTCCGCTCCGAGGATTTCCAACTTCGCCATGCCTGCTCCTCCCTCGTCGATGCGTCCGGGGCATAAAAAAACCTGCCGCGGGCGGCAAGTCGCACGGAGACACACAGCGCGGCGCGCTGCGGGTCGATATGGTCTTGCCGACCTCTCTGGATCGCTTAAAGATCATTTGCACGCATTATAGCATGCGGAGGGAGGCATGTCAATGAAGGGACGGGGAAGGGCAGATTAAGATTCGACGTGGCGCCAGCCTGCGTGCATTTTTTGAAAATCGCGGCCGATGGGCCATGGACATATGTCCCGGGGTATGGTAAAATGAAGTGGAATCGCTGGAAAAACGGAAGGATCGGCGCCCCGATTTCGCGATGTGCGTGTAGTCGGCGCCGGGCCTTATAAAGAAGGAATATCTCGATGAACAAGGGCAGAGGGGATCGCGCGGCCGGGAGCGGCCTCGGGCGCTTCCTGCGCATGGCGTGCTGCCTCGCGCTGCTGGCGTGCCTGGCGGGGGTCGGGCGCTGCGAGGGCGAAGTGACCTCGATCAACTCCGCCGGCAGGCGGAACGGGAGCGCAGCGGTGGACCCCGTCGGGCACACGGAGGGATTCTCCGCGGTTCTGTACGACAACATGAACGGGCTGCCGACCTCCGAGGCGAACGCGATCGCCGCCACCGGAGACGGCTTTCTCTGGATCGGCAGCTATGCCGGTTTGATCCGCTATGACGGCGCGAACTTTGTGCGCATGGATTCCACCTCGGGCCTCACCAGCGTAAAGTGCCTGTATGTGGACAGCCAGGAACGGCTGTGGGTCGGCACCAACGACAACGGTGCCGCGGTGGTGAGCCTCGGCAAGCTCCAGATGTGGGGCAAGAAGGACGGTCTGCGGTCCGGGCACATCCGTGCCTTCGCAGAGGATGGCGATGGCCTCATCTACATCGCCTCCACCAGCGGCGTGGCCACCATGGATCAGGATATGAACCTGCGCATGATCGACGATCCGCGGATCAAGGCCGCCAATATGATCGACCTGCGGGTGGGAAACGACGGGCTGATATATGGAATCGCGAACTCTGGCGACGTGTTTACGATGAAGGGCGGAAAGGTGATCACCTTTCTCAGCGCAGAGGAGTGCCGCGTCAAGGATGCCGCCAGCATTTTTCCCGACCCGGAGAAGCCGGGCTATGTGTATCTGGGGACGAATAAATCTGAGATCTATCACGGCAGCCTGGAAAACAATTTCAGCGTGATGGGCATCAAGAGCATCGCGCCGCTGTCCTCGGTATACACCTTTGAATACGTCGACGGCGCCATTTGGATCTGCGCCAAAAACGGCATTGGCGTGCTGGACGACCAGGGCTTCAACAAATTGCGGAATTTGCCGGTGGACAACTCCGTCGACCACATGCTGGTGGATTACGAGGGCAACCTCTGGTTCTCCTCCAGGCGGCAGGGCGTGATGAAGATCGTGCCGAACCAGTTTGCCGACATCTACGATCGGTACAACCTGACCGAAGAGGTCGTCAATTCCACCTGTATGTATGAGGGAATGCTGCTCATCGCCACGGATTCGGGGTTGAAGGCGCTCAATGAACGCGGGAAGGTGGAGCGCATTCCTCTGACGAAGGCGGTGACCGCCTCCGGCGTCGATCTGAAGACCGACGATCTGCTGAAGCTGCTGGACGGGTGGCGAATCCGCTCGGTGCTCCGCGACAGCCGGGGACGGCTCTGGATTTCCACCTGGGACTGGCACGGCCTGCTGCGGGTGGATCACGGGGAGCTGATGGCCTTCACCCAGGCGGACGGACTCTTTGCGAACACCGTGCGCGCGGTCTGCGAGCGCGGGGACGGCTCGATCCTGGTGGCGGTCACCGGCGGCGTGAATGTGATCGAGGGGGATCGCGTGGTCGGGGGCTATGGCGAGGCGGACGGCATCGTCAACACCGAGACGCTCTCGGTGGCCGAGGGCTTCCACGGCGATATCCTCGTCGGTTCCAACGGCGACGGCATTTACATCATCGGCGACGAAGGAATCCGCCATTTGGGAACAGATGAGGGCCTGACCTCGGACAGCGTGATGCGCATGAAGCACGACCGCTTCCGGGATTTGATCTGGATGGTCACGGGCAATTCCATTGCCTACCTGACCGAGGACTATCAGGTCACGACGCTGCGGAAGTTTCCCTATCCCGACAATCTGGACCTGTGCCAGAACAGCCGGGATGAGATTTGGGTCCTTGCAAGCGACGGGATCTATGTCACGCCGGCCGAGGAGCTGCTGGCCGACGAGGAGATCAAGCCGGTACACTACGGGCTGGACAGCGGCATGCCCTGCATTTCCACGGCGAACTCCTACAGTGAGCTGACGGAGGACGGGGACCTGTATCTCTGCGGGACCTCGGGAGTGGCGAAGGTCAACATCGACAGGCCGATGGAGAGCGTCGGCGATCTGAAGGTGGCCGTGCCCTACCTGGAGGCCGACGGTATCCGGGTGTATGCCAACGAAGCGGGCGAATTCACCGTCGATGCCAGGGTGCGGAAGCTGACCGTCAACAGCTTCGTGTTCAACTACTCCCTGGTCAACCCCATGGTGACCTACCACCTGGAGGGCTTCGACCAGGAGAACGTGACCGTCAGGCGCAGCGACCTTACACAAGTGACCTACACGAACCTGCCGGGCGGCACCTACCATTTCGTGATGCAGGTGACGGATTCCCTGGGGCACGAGAGCAAGACGGTGTCCATTCCCATCACCAAGGTAAAGGCCTTTTACGAGCAGGCGTGGTTTTACATCGCGGCGATACTGCTCATCGCATCCGTGCTGGCGGTGGGCTTCGGTGCGTATGTCCGCCGCAAGATGCGCAAGCTCGAAAAGAAGCACCAGGAGGCGGCGGAGAAGCAGCGGATCGGCACGGAACTGCATATGGCGAACCAGATCCAGGCCAGCATGCTGCCCCACGAGTTCCCGCCCTTCCCGGACCGGCCAGAGTTTGACATCTACGCCGTGATGGACCCGGCAAAAGAGGTGGGCGGCGACTTCTACGACTTCTTCCTGATCGACGATGACCACCTGTGCCTGGTGATGGCGGACGTGAGCGGCAAGGGCGTACCCGCGGCGCTGTTCATGATGGTTTCGAAGGTGATCGTGCAGAGCTGTGCTATGCTTGGGCGGTCCGCGGCGGAGATCCTCACCAAGACCAACGAGGCGCTCTGCTCCAACAATAAGGTGGAGATGTTCGTCACCGTCTGGGTGGGCATCCTGGAGATCTCCACCGGGCGGCTCACCGCCGCCAACGCCGGCCACGAATACCCGATTCTCCAAAATCCCGGCGGACGCTTCGAGGTGCTGAAGGACAAGCACGGCTTCGTCATCGGCGGCATGGACGGCGCGAAGTACCGGGAGTATGAGATTGACCTGAAACCCGGCGACAAGCTTTTCGTGTACACGGACGGCGTGCCTGAGGCGACGAACGCCGACGGCGAGCTCTTCGGCACGGAGCGGATGGTCTGCGCGCTGAACGAAGCCCCGGAGGAGCGGCCGGAGGCGGTCCTGGGACGGGTGCGGCATGCGGTGGACGGCTTCGTGGGCGACGCAGAGCAGTTCGACGACCTGACCATGCTCTGTCTGGAATACCGGGGCAGCGCCGCTGCGGCGGAGCGGTGCGCGTAGCGGAAAGGCATCACAGCTTGCCGCGAAGCGCCGGCCGCGCCATGCCTGCACGAAGGTGCAGCGGCGCGACGGCGATGAGGGGAGTCAAGAGAAGACGGGCCCCCTGGACTTGCCAATGCAGGTCCAGGGGGCCCGTTATGGGTGGAAGTCGCGTCATTCGGCGTCGGCGCGTCCGTTGTACTCCAGGCACAACATGGTCATGTCGTCGAACTGTTCCGCGCTGCGGACGAAGCCGCCCACGGCCCTTCGCACCGCTTCCAGGCTCTGGCGCGGAGTGGCATCTGGCGCGTTGTTCAGCGCTTCCAGCGTGCGCTCCAGGCCGAACATCCGGCCCTCGGCGTCCATCGCCTCGG
>JAFWBZ010000245.1 GCA_017537105.1 Clostridia bacterium
CGCTGGGCATCGGAGAAGTAGGCGGGAACGGTGATGACGGCCTCGGAGACGGTCTCGCCCAGATAGCTCTCGGCGTCGGCCTTCAGCTTCTGCAGGATCATCGCGCTGATCTCCGGGGGCGTGTAGTTGTGGCCGTCGATCGAGATCTTGCGATCGGAACCCATGTCGCGCTTGATGGAAATGATGGTGCGATCGGGGTTGGTGACTGCCTGCCGCTTGGCAACCTGGCCGACCAGGCGCTCGCCGTTCTTGGCGAAGGCCACGACGGAAGGCGTGGTGCGGGAACCCTCGGCGTTTGCGATGACGACGGGCTCGCCGCCCTCCATGACAGAGACGCAGGAATTGGTGGTACCCAGATCGATGCCGATAATCTTACTCATTTTTATATCCTCCTGTTCCTATCGAAAGCTTCGTTGATGTTGTATGTCAAGCTCATTTATCGCGCAGTTGCGCGAATCGGGAGCGATGCCGACCTTTTTGGGGGAATCCGCGCCTCCGGCGGCCGATCCCCGTACTCCAAAGGGACCCTATTCCTCCACGGAGACCTTGACCATCGCGTAGCGGATGATCCTGTCCTTCACCCGGTAGCCCTTCTGGAATACCTCCAGCACCTTGCCGGGATCGTCGGTGGCCTCGCGCATCACGGCGTTGTGCTTCTCGGGATCGAAGGGCTCGCCCAGGGCGGGCACCTCTTCGAAGCCGAAGCGCTTCAGGCTCTCCATCAGGCTGTTCAGCGTCATCTTGACGCCCTCCGCCAGCGCCTCGCCGCCCTCGTGTTTTTCGGCGGCCCCGATGGCGCGCTCCAGGTTGTCGATGGCGGGCAGCATGGCCGCGATGGCCTCCCGCACGCCGTCCTCATAGCCGTCCGAGCGGGCGGTCTGGTTGCGCCGCTTGAAGTTCTGGAAATCCGCCTGGGACCGGAGCAGCTGGTCCTTCAATTCGTCGCGCTGCTTCACGGCCAGCTCCAGCGCCGCCTGCCACTCCTCTATGGTGGCCTCCTTCGCCTCGCCCGCTTCCGGGTTCTCCGGCGCTTCGGTCACGACCTCGGCGTCCATGGCGCCATCGTCGATCTCCGCGGTTCTGCCCGCCTCCGTCTCCGGCGTCACCGGCGCGGCCTGGTCCTTCTTTTCCTTTTTCATGTTCTACCCTCTCGCTATCTGTATTCGGAAAGCACGTCGCTCAGCGCCCGCCCCATGAAATCCAGCACGGAAATCACCCGGTTGTAGTTCATGCGGGTCGGTCCGATGATGCCCAGCGTTCCGTTGGAGTGATCGCCCACGCGGTAGCTGGCACTCACGATGGAGCAGTCGTTCAGCTCCGGCACCTGGTTTTCCGGGCCGATGCGGATGGAGATCTCCATGCTGCCGTCGCGATTCAGCACCCGGCGGATGGTCTCCTTGGACTCCAGCACCGCCAGGAAATTTCTGGCCTTGTTCACATCCGCGTACTCGGGATACCCCAGCAGGTTGGAGCTCCCGCCGATGATCACGTCGGCCTGGTCCTCGGACTCCAGCCGCTTTTCGATCACCTGCAGCGCGTCGCCCAGCAGCCTGCGGTTGTCCGACGCGTCCCGCAGCATCTCCGCGAACGCCTGCCGTACGCCCTCCAGCGGCTGGTCCGCCAGCTTTTGGGTCAGCATTCTGGAGATCGAATACAGGTCGTCGGCATCCAGGTTGTCCGGAATGGTGATCACCGTGTCCTTCACGATGCCCGCGGAGGTGACGATGATCATGAGGGCAGTGCGCTCGGCCACGGGCACCAGCTGCACATGCTTGATCTTCAGGGTACCCAGCTTCGGCGCCACGATCACCGAGGTGTACTTCGTGGCGTCCGACAGCACGTTGGCCGCCGCACGGATCACGCCTTCCACCCGCTTGGACTTGTCCACCAGATGCTCGTGCATGCGCTCCCGCTCGTCCGGCGAGAGCTTGACGCTCTTCATCAGGTGATCCACATACAGGCGGTACGCCTTGTTGGAGGGCACCCGCCCGGCCGAGGTGTGCGGCTGGGCCAGATAGCCCAGCTCCTCGAGGTCGGACATCTCGTTGCGAATCGTCGCAGGCGAATAGCCCACGCCGGATTTGCGCGAAATCGTTCGGGAGCCCACTGGCATTGCCGTCATGATGTAGTCGTCGATGATGGCCTGCAGGATCAGGAACTTTCGCTCATCGAGCTGCATTCACAACGCCCCCTTTGCTCGCCTGATCGCTCGGTGCCGCCTGTTAGCACTCAACACCATCGAGTGCTAACGGCTGAACATACTATACAACCAGGGGCATTTTTTGTCAATGGTTTTTGAAAAAGAAAGTTGTAAATTTTTGATGAATCCCCGGACGATCCTCCGTTCTTCGCCTCTCCTGCGCGTTTTCTTCCGGCAATCCTTCCTATTATGTTCCGTGGACGGAAGATCATCCCGCATCACAGCCGGGAAGTGGCCCGCCCTGGTTTTCACCGGCATTGTCTGCCTCACGAAAATCCTTGCGGTTTTCATCGCTTGCCTACGACCCGGCGATAATTGTAAAAATTCCTGAAACCCATTGATGGGAGCCTTTGCATATGGTATA
>JAFWBZ010000246.1 GCA_017537105.1 Clostridia bacterium
GAAGCCGCCCGTCGCGAGGATCACCGCACCGGCGTGGATCGTGTAGTCGTGCTCGGCATCCTCAGCCTTCGCACCCACTGCAGCGCCACCGTCCATCAGCAGCTCGGTGGCGGTGGTGTTCAGCAGAATCTCAATGCCCTGCTTTTCCGCCTCCTCGCTGAGCTTCGCCACCAGGTAGGCGCCCACGGGGCTGCCGTCCTCGGGGGAATGGAGATACTTGTGGGTGGTTCCGCCCGTGGCGGCGACCTTGGGCAGCGGCGCGCCGATGGACTCCAGCCACTCCACCGCGCTGGCGCTGTTCTCGGCCATGGTGGTCACCAGAGCGAGATCGTTGAGCTGATGGCCGCCGTTCATGGTGTCCTCGATGAACTCCTGGACGCCGCTGTCGGTGATGCCCGCGGCCTCTTGGAACTTGGTGCCCGCGCAGTTCATGCCGCCGGAGGCCTTCAGGCTGTTGCCGCCCACCATGGGCATCTTCTCCAGCACCAGGACATTCGCGCCCTCCTGGTGGGCCCGCACGGCGGCGGTCAGGCCCGCGCCGCCCGCGCCGATGATCAGCACGTCGCACTCCAACGTCTCCGCCGTCTTCTCAACGGTCTCGCCCGCGGCCTGCTCCGTCTCAAAGGGTGCGGGATCGATGCCCGCGCTGACCAGCGCCTCGCGGATGGCATCCTTGATGGCGTTGCTGGTCACGGTCGCGCTGGCAATGCCGTCCACCGCGATGCTGTTGGCCGCGACAATGGCGCCGGGCAGCTGCTCCACCGCAATGGAGCCGATGCCCACGGTCTCGTTCTGCTCCAGCACCTCCACCGCGTAAATCGTCGTTTCGTCCGCCGTCACCTGGACCACGACGTCGCCGTCGATGCCCTGACCGACGCCGGTCGCCGTGATCTTCCCGTCCTCCGCAAGCGCCACGCCCAGCGTGAGCAGCGCGATAACGAGCATCACTGCAAGCAGTTTCTTCATGACCTTCTCCTCCTTCTCCCCGGATGCCGTTGTCCCGGCCCCGGTTCTTCCCCATCACTATACCACAGAATGCACTCTGCCGTCTGCCTTCCCGGAAAAGAGATTCCCCCATTCTCCCGATCGCGGTGTGCCGCCGGCAGCCGCCGTTCGATGCGATTCGTTAACTTTACTATTTCCCCCAAAGCGTGTATAATAAGAGACGGTATTCCGCATACCCTTTGAAGAATCGCGACGCGCGGTGCCGAGGGCATCGTCGGCGGCCGAAGAAAGGATGGTAACCCATGGCAAGAGGCGGATTTCCCGGCATGATGGGCGGCGGCAACATGCAGCAGCTGGCCCGGCAGGCCCAGAAGCTGCAGCAGCAGATGGCGAAGATGCAGGAGGAGCTGGAGGCGCGCGAATACGAGGCGAGCGCCGGCGGCGGCATGGTGACCGTGAAGGTCTCCGGCAAAAAGGAAGTGCTCTCCATCGAGATCAAGCCCGAGGCCGTCGATCCCGACGACGTGGAGATGCTGCAGGACCTGGTGCTGGCCGCCGTCAACGAGGCGCTTCGCACCGCCAACGACGCCACCGAGCGCGAGATGGGCAAGCTGACCGGCGGCCTGTCGATGCCCGGCCTGTTTTAAGGAACGTAGAGAGACATGGCAGAAATTGAAGCGATTGCCAAGCTGGTCAACCAGCTTTCCAAGCTGCCGGGCGTGGGCCGCAAGACGGCGCAGCGCCTGGCCTATCACATCATCGCACTTCCCGAGGAGCAGGTGCGGGAGCTGGCGGTGGCCATCTTCAACGGCAAGAAGCAGATTCACTTCTGCCCCGTCTGCGGCAACTACACCGACACCGATCCCTGCGCCATCTGCTCGGACCCCGAGCGGCGGCACGACATCGTGTGCGTGGTACGGGATCCCCGGGACGTCAACGCCATGGAGCGCATGCGCGACTACAACGGGCTGTACCACGTGCTGCACGGCGTGATCTCCCCGATGGACGGCGTGGGCCCGGATGACATCCGCATTCGAGAGCTGATGTCCCGCCTCTCCTCCGGCGAGATCCAGGAGGTCGTACTCGCCACCAACCCCGACGTGGAGGGCGAGGCCACCGCCGCCTACATCTCCCGGCTGATCAAGCCCATGGGCGTGAAGGTCACCCGCATCGCCCACGGCGTGCCGGTGGGCGGCGAACTGGAGTACACCGACGAGGTCACGCTGATGCGCGCCTTCCAGGGCCGCACGGAGCTGTAGGGCCATACGCAAGGGGCGCCGCGAATTTGCGGCGCCCCGGTTTTTCTATTGCCCGTCCTTTTTGCGGAAGATGAAGCGCTTGCTGAACACATAGTTCAGCAGGATCACCAGCACGTTTGCGAACAGCTTGACGCCCTGCCGCCACAGCCACGGCACGGGCTGAAACAGCGCGGGGCCCAGCACATCCACGCCGACGACCATGATGACCTCGTCCAGCACGCCGGTGCCCGCGCGGCAGCCGATGAACGCGCCGAACTCCCGGATCGCGTCCCTGCCCCGGGCCCTGCTGGCGAACACCCAGCGGCGATTGGTGAAGTAGGCCGTCAGCACCGCCGCCACCCAGGCGATGGCGTTGGCCAGCCACGTGGGGCACCCCAGCCGGGCGAACAGCTCCAGCGCCGCCATGTTCACCAGCGTCGTCACGCCGCCGAAGAACAGATAGGCGATCTGCTCCCGGTACCGCTTCCAGCAGGATTTCACTCTCTCCATCATCGCAATCCTTCTCCATCCTCCCGTTCTGCAGGGTATTGTACCCGATGCATGTTATTTCCGCTATCGCACCGCGAATGTCAAATTGTCGTCGATTTGTGCCGAAGGTTCTGTGCTATAATTATGATACGAAAATATGGACTCTCGGAGGATTGCACATGCGTTGGGACATTGGCATTGATCTCGGCACGCAAAATGTCCGCGTGGCCGAGCTGAAGCGCGGGCCCGTGATGGACGCGCCGGCGGCGCTGGCCTTTCGCGAGGGCAAGATGTCCCCGATCTGCGCGGGGGAAATCGCCCAGCGGCTGATCGGCCGCACCTGCGAAGGCGTTTCGGTGCACTATCCGCTCCGAGACGGCGTGCTGGAAAACAACTTCTACGCCGAGCGGCTGTTCCACTGGATCTTCCAGAAGTCCGAAGGCCTGAAACGGCATCGTCATTACGGCGCGATCATCGCCTGCCAGCCCTTTTCCCGACCCGTCCAGCGCGAGGCACTTTTGAACGCCGCCCTGGAGGCCGGCGCGGCGGAGGCCATGCTGGTGCGCTCGGACGTCGCCTCCGCCCTCGGCGCGGGCCTCGAGATCCAGGGCCCGGAGGCCAGGCTGCTGGTGGACGTGGGCGCGGGCAAGATCTCCGCGACGCTGTTCACCTTCGGGCGCGTGGCCGCCTACGGCTACCTGCCCTACGGCCTGAACCGCATCGACGAGCGCATACAGCGCATCATGCGCATGGACTTCGGCTACCGCATCGGCTGGTCCTCGGCGGTGGAGATCAAGCACACGCTGGGCAGCGCCATGCCGGAAAAGGCGCCCAAGGACATCATCATGCACATGACCGGCATCAGCATGGCGGAACGCCTGCCCATGCACTTCGACGTGGAGACCCAGCCCGTGCTGGACGCCTGCGAGGACGTGGTGAAGGAAATCGCGCGCATGTGCACCGCCGTGGTGGATTCTGCCCCGGAGGAGCTCTCCGCCGACCTGAACGACTCCGGCGCGGTGCTCGCCGGCGCCGGCGCCTCGATGACCGAGCTGGACCGCAGGCTCGGACAGGCGCTGGGCATTCCCTGCCGCGTCGCAGACGCCCCGGCCACTTGCGCGGTGCGGGGTCTGGCCAGGATCATCGAGGACCCCAAGCCCTGGTCCGCCATGATGCAGGGACGCCAGGCCCGCTCCGTGTGGCGGTAATATCCACAGAGGAAGTCGAGCAATGAAGCGCATCGTCATCGCCGGGACCCGGCGATTGGAATACACCCTGATTCAATCCGTGCGCAGGAACGTGCTCTTCCAGGCGCTGCCCGAATCCGGCATCCGCGTATACGCCCCCAGGGGCATGCGGCTGCGGGACATCGACGGCATGGTTCGCGAGCGGGCCGCACAGCTGGAGGACATGCAGCGCACGGTGGACCTCCGGCTGGAGGAGGATCGCCGCGCCCATCCGGTGGCGGACGGCGCCACGATCCTGGTTGAAGGCGCGCCGCACGCGCTGCGCCTGTCCGCCGCGCCCAGGGTTTCCTGCGCGGTGGAGGGC
>JAFWBZ010000247.1 GCA_017537105.1 Clostridia bacterium
GATACAATTGCCGGAATAACAGTAGTTGAAATAAATATAAATCCAGACTGTACGTCTACAAATTGACTTGATATATTAGATAAATTAATATCTAAAATAGCAAGCAATAAAGTCATACATACTGGTCACCACGATGCTGCTGTTCGGAAGCCCCCTGGCGCTGTCGTTTACCGTCTCGGGCACGCTGATGCTGGCGCTGGTGTTCACCGGCTTCGTCCTGTTCTGCTGGAGGATCACCCGCTCGGCCGCAGCCACGGTGGTGGCGACGCTGCTGGTGTTTTTCAACGGCGGCCTGGGTTTCCTCTACGCGCTGGACGGCGTGGGCAAGGACCCCTCGAGGTTTTTGGAAATCTTCACGGGCTTCTACAAGACGCCCACCAACCAGCCGGATCTGAACCTGCGCTGGGTGAACGTGATCTGCGACATGATGATCCCCCAGCGCACGCTGCTGTGCGGCTGGATGGCGCTGCTGCCGGCGCTGTACCTGCTGGCGACGGCGATGGAGACCGGCGCCGCCGGGACGTTCGCGGCGCTGGGCGTCTGGGCAGGCGCGATGCCGATGATCCACACCCACTCCTTCCTGGGATTGGGGCTCGTGAGCGCGGGGGCGATGGTCTCCCGCACGGTCCGCGCTCCCCGGGAGGAGCGCCTGCGCACCCTCGGGCGGTTTGCGCTCTACGGCGGCATTGCGGTGCTGCTGGCGCTGCCCCAGCTTCTGACCTGGGCCGTGCCCCAGACGCTGAAGGGCGGCGCGATGCATTTTCTGTTCAACTGGGTCAACAACCGGGGCGACGGCCGGCTGATCGACGGCTACGTCTGGTTCTGGGTGAAGAATGTGGGCCTGGTCTGGCTGCTGATGGCGCCTGCGGCGCTGTTTGACGATCGGGCACTGCGCCGGAGGCTTCCGGGTGGCGCGGAGGGCGCCCGGGACACCCGTGCCCTGCGCCGGGCCATCGGCCTGGGGGCGCTGTGCGTCTACGCGGTGGCCGAGCTGATCGTGTTCCAGCCCAATGTCTACGACAACAACAAGCTGTTCTACGTGGCCTTCCTGGCGATGCTGCCCGCGGTGGGCCTGTACCTGGTGAATCTGTGGCAGCGGCTGGCGGGCGTGCACGGGCGCTGCCTGCTGGCGGCGATGTTCCTGCTGGTCTCCACGCTGTCCGGAGGGCTGTCCATCGGACGCGAGGTGGTCTCCAACTACCAGCTCTTCAGCGCGGACGAGGTACAGGCCGCGGCCTGGGTGGAGGGAAACCTTCCCGCGGACGCCGTGTTCCTCACCGGCGACGAGCACAACAATGCCATCGCGGCGCTGACCGGGCGCGACATCGTCTGCGGCACCGGCAGCTATTTGTACTTTCACGGCCTCGACTACAGCCGGCAGGCCTTCGACGAGCAGATGATGCTGGAGAGCCCGGCGGACTGCGCCGCGCTGTTTGAGAGCTACGGCGTGACCCACGTCTTTCTGTCGAGCCACGAGCGCCGCGCCTACGCGGCGGACGAGGCGTGGTTCGAGGCGAACGCGGAGAAGGTGTTTGCCGCGGGGAGCGTGGCAATCTACGCGCTGTCCCCGGAGGACTGACACAGTTGCGCCGCAGCCGCATCGCGCAAACTTATAATTACGGGTATTGTTTTTTCATGGGGAATGGTATAAAATAGACGCGGATATATGAAACAATTTCGCGCACAGCCGTCCGGATACGGCAGCGCGCGGGGCGTCATCGTGGAGGATTGGACATGCGGAATTGGAGGATTGCGGGGCTGGCCCTGCTGGTAGCGGGCGCGATGTGCGCGCTCTCCGGATGCGGCTCGGTGAACGAGAGCTTCCTGGATACCGAGGCCAACTATACCGTGGACATCAGCGTGCCCTTTGCCACGGCCACGCCGCGTCCGGCTTACCTGAACGTTCCGGATGCCATCGTCATCGACAAGGACGGCAACGTCACGCTGAACGACGCCTCCGTCATCGAGGGCGATTTCCAGTCCGCCAAGAGTCAGGAGGAGCAGACCGAATATCGCAGCCTGAGCCTGGGCTCCACGGGCATCGCCGTGCAGGCGCTGCAGTCGCGCTTGCAGGAGCTGGGCTATTACGACGGGGAGATCTCCGGCCTGTACGACGTCGACACGGAGACGTCCGTCAAGCGCTTCGAGCAGACCTACGGCACGATGCAGACCGGCGTCGCCACGCAGAAGCTGCAGCTGCGGCTGTTCTCCTCGTCCGCGCCGGCGTACCGGAGCGAGGCCTACAACGAGGCGGTGGTCGCGCAGTACGCCGTGCTGCGTCCCGGCACCGTCGGCAGTTCCGTGTACGCCCTGCAGCAGCGCCTCAAGAACCTGGACTATCCCATCACCGAGCTCACCGGCGCCTATGACGCGCAGACCGCCTATTGCGTGCAGCTGTTTTACCAGTCCTACGGCGTGGCCGCCAGCGAAATCGCCGACGTGAACATGCAGCGGGAGCTCTACAGCGAAAACGCCCATCTCTACGATCCCTCCATCGAGGCCATGGGCACCGTACCGCCGGTGACGGCGCTGGACGACGGTGCGATCACCGTGCCGGGCCAGGTGGACGCGGAGCTGGACAGCAGCTCCGACGACACCATCGCGCTGGGCAACTCCGGCCTGAAGGTTTCCCAGCTGCAGCAGCGCCTGATCGAGCTGGGCTACATGGGCGAGAACAGCGACACCGGCGTGTTCGACCAGGCCACCCAGAGCGCGGTGAACCGCTTTCTGCAGGCCGTCGGGCGCGCGCCGAGCGGCATCCTCACGGCGGAGATGCAGGAGTTCCTGCTGTCCGACCAGGCGCCGGAATTCGGCGGCGAGACCTCCGCGCAGAAGTATGAAAACCTGAATCCCGGCGACAGCGGAAAGGCGGTGCTGCGGCTGCAGCGCCGGCTGGTGGAGCTGGGCTATGCCAACGGCACGCCCAACGGCCAGTATGGCAACGCGACCATCAGCGCCATCCAGCTGTTCCAGCAGTCCAACGGCCTGGACGTGGACGGCCTGGCCTCCGCGTGGCTGCAGGCGACGCTGTTCAGCAGGGATGCGATGACCTACGCCCAGACGCAGGGCCTCGAAAACGCCCCCGCTCCGGTCGATGAGCCGGTGGAGGAGGAGCCGGAGGAGGAAGTGGATACCGACGCGCTCTACTTCAACCTGGCGCTGGGCTCCACCGGCAACGCGGTGCAGGAGCTGCAGGACCGGCTGGTGGAGCTGGGCTACGCGCTGACGGCCGGCGGCGCCTATGACGAGCAAACCCGGCAGGCGGTGATCGCCTTCCAGACGGCCATCGGAGTCGAGACCACGGGCGAAGCTTCCGCCTCCATGCAGCGCTACATCTACAGCATGGCCGCCCCCGGGCCGTCCGTGCGCTTTTACAAAAATCCCCAGCGCTTCCGGGCGCTGTCCCCGGGCGACAGCAACGACGACGTCACGAAGCTCCAGCGGCAGCTGTTTACGCTGAATTACCTGAAGCAGGCGGACATTCAGAACAGCATCGGCACCTATAACGAGGCCACGCGCCTCGCGGTGGCCAGCGCGCAGCTGGCCATGGGCTACTCCAGTGCCGACGGCATCGCAGGCGTGGAGTTCCAGAGCTTCCTGTTCTCGAAGTACTCCCGGAAGATCAAGCAGTGATGCAAAAGGGCATGGGGCCGCTCTTGGAGCGGCCCTTTGTCGTGCCGGCGTGGACCGACATTTAACAGCGCATTAATGTGTGCATGCCGCGAAAATGGTATAATATAGGCAATATTGTCGAGTGCGGAGGCAGCTATGGGCAAGAAAGTTGCGAAGCAGGGGAAGCAGGGCAAGAAGGCGCGCCGCGAGGCCGCGCGCAGGCGCAGGCAGGTCCGTACGGTGGGCATCTACCTGGCGGTGGCGGCGCTGTGCGTGCTGTGCCTGGCGGTTCTCGCGCACCTCGGACGCACGCCCGAGAAGCCGGATACCTGGTACATCCAGAACGGCAGCCTGGAGATCGCTGCGCCCGGTGCGGATCGGTCCGGTCTGGATACGCTGGAGGGCTCTGCCAGCGACGCGGACGGCGAGGATTTATCCATCCTGATGCCGGAAGTGACCGAAGCGCCCACCCCGGAGCCCACGCCCACGCCGTCCCCGACGCCGACCGCGACGCCCCTGCCGACGCCCGAGCCCACGCCGGTGAGCATCACCATCACCGCCGCGGGGGACTGCACGCTGGGCGGCAGCGTCAACACAGACACCTATGAGCGCTTCAAGAAGGTCGTGCGCAGCCAGGGCTACGAGTACTTCTTCCGGAATGTGCGCCCCATCTTCGAGGCAGATGACCTGACGATACTGAACCTGGAGGGCCCGATCACCGACACCGGCAAGGGCCGTCACGGCACATACTGCTTCAAGGGCGATCCGGATTACGTGCAGATCATGACCAGCTCCAGCGTGGAGCTGTGCAACGTGGCGAACAATCACTCGCTGGACTTCGGCAAGGCGGGGCTGGTGCGCACCGCCGAGCTCCTGGAGCAGTCGGGCATCGGATGCTGCGGCTACACCAAGGTGTTCCGCACCACCGTCAAAGGCGTGCGCATCTCGGCGCTGGGCTTTGACAAGTGGCAGAACGATACGGCGGGCATCGTGCAGGCCATCCAGGGCGAGCGGCCCAACTGCGATTTGTTGATCGTGAACATGCACTGGGGCCGCGAGCGGGTCTACGAGCCCATGGCCCAGCAGAAGGAGTGGGGCCACGCGGCCATCAACGCCGGGGCGGACCTGGTCATCGGCACGCATCCCCACGTCTACGGCGGCGTAGAGCTCTACAAGGGCAAGTACATCGCCTACAGCCTCGGGAACTTCTGCTTCGGCGGCAACCGGAACCCCGACGACAAGCGCTGCCTGATGTTCCAGCAGACCTTCGTGGTGGCGCCGGACGGCCAGGTCAGCGACGGCGGCATCAACGTCATCCCCTGCCTGGTGACGGGCCTGCCCAACAAGAACAACTATCAGCCCGTCGTGATGACGGCGGACGCCGGCAAGAGTCTGCTGAAGGCTGTCGCAAAGTACTCCAACCTGAATCGGAACACCAACTGGATGTTGAACAGCTATCCCGAGCAGATCGGCCTGCTGCCGAACCGGATCGGCGTCGCCGGCGTGCGCGCGGTGGACCTGTTCACGACGGTCCAGACGGCTGCGGAACTCACCCCGACGCCCGAACCGGTGACCATCACCCCGGAGATCGAGGGCATTGACGACGATGCGCTGGTGGGCGCGCTCGACCCCACCGAGGACGAGTTCGAGGATGGCAACTACGTCACCCGCGCCGACGAGGACTACGACGAGAGCAGCGACGCCTTCGGCAGCCTCGACGACTCGCTTTATGACGACGAGGAATCCGACACACTCTGACAATAAACAAACGAAATTTAAGGCGGACAGTGAGGATGCTGTCCGCCTTTATCATGGGTTTTGTCAGGGCTGCGGCGGGGTCTCCGCCGCCAGCTTTTCCACCAGCTGCCGGATGCGCTCCCGGGCCTCGGTCTGCTGGAGGAACTGGTCCTCCCGGCTCTGGGGTGCGTCGCCCATGATGGCGACGAACTGGCTGACCTTCAGGCCCAGCGCGTCCTGCATGTCGCGGTCGGAGCCGTTGGGGGAGACCAGGTAGTAGCACAGCAGGGAGTCCCGCTGACCGATGCGGTGGGCGCGGTCCTCGGCCTGGCTGTGCACGGCGGGGGACCAGTCCAGCTCGCCGAACACCACGCAGCTGGCCCGCTGCAGGTTGAGCCCGCTGGCGGACCGGAGGGAGATGCACAGCAGGTCCGTCCTCCCGGACATGAACGCCTCGGCGGCCTCGTCCTTCTGCCGGTCGGTCTCCCGGCCGGTGATGAACTTCGGGCGGAGTCCCTTCAGCTCCTTCTTGTAGATGTCCATCACCGCGTGGTGGTGGGCCATCAGCAGCACCTTCTCGCCGTTCTCCACCAGGGCCCGCACGAAGGCGCACACAAAGGGCGCCTTGGCGATGCCGGTGGCCTGGCGCTGCTGCTGGGAAATGGCGTCCTCGATGATGGCCCGGCGGGAGGGATCGTCGGTGGCGCGCAGAAGCTGCAAATTGGCCGCTACAGGCTTCATCAGCTCGCGGTACACCTGGTCGTCCCAGTCGATCTCCTGCACCAGCCGACGCTTGGCGGGCAGCTCGGAGAGCACGTCGGCCTTGAGTCGCCGCAGCATCAGCCCCTCGGTGCGCAGGTATTCACCCAGCAGTTCCGGTTTCGCCACCACCGCGGTGTTGTAGCCGTAGCACCATTCGCGGGAAAAGCTCTCCCAGTCGCCCAGGAAGTGGAAGTCGATGATGTTGACCACGTTCCAGATCTCGCCGCCCTGGTTGTAGATGGGCGTGCCGGACAGGCCGATGCAGTTTTCGCAGGCCTCTGACAGCAGCGATGCGGCGGAATATTTGCCCGTGCCGTTGCGGCGGAGCTCCTGCATCTCGTCGAAGATCACCGTTCGGAAGCCTTGCTCCGGAAGGACCTCCTTCCAGCCCCGCAGCAGAAGGTAGTGGATGATGTATACGTCTGCCTCCGGCAGGGGATAGGGCTTGAGCCCACGGATCACGTGTACCCGCAGCCGGCCGTCCGGCGACAGGAAGCGCTCCACCTCCCGCTGCCAGTTGCGGATCAGGTGCGGCGGCACCACCAGTATGGCCGGATATGCGGCGGTGGTTGCCAGGAAGGCCAGCGCCTGCACGGTCTTGCCCAGGCCCATCTCGTCCGCCAGCAGGCAGCGCCGGGTGCTCAGCATGAAGCCCAGCCCCTGCTTCTGGAAGGGGAGCAGCTCCCCGGAGAAGGTCTCCCGGGGCGGCGTGGCGGTCTCCGGCATCCGCAGCGCCTGTTCCCGGCGCACGGCGTATTCCCTCGCCTCCTCCAGGGCGTTCTCCCAGCGGGTGCGGTCGGATTCCTTGATCTCCAGCGGGTAGCGCAGCATCAGCCAGTTCAGATCGCCGATGATGCGACGGTGCGCGGTGAACCGGGCCACGCCCCGGCCCCGGCCGTCGCAGCCGGGAAACAGGCGCTTGGCCAGCTCCGTCACGCAGGGATCGCCCTTGATGGTCCAGCACTTGGACCGGCGGTTAAAGCTGAGCGTCCCGTAGGTGCGCTGGCCGGGCGGCGCGGCGCGCAGATAAGCCGGGACCTCCGGCACGGAGGTGCAGTCGTCGTAATCGCCGAAGTCGTCCATCACGATGGCCCCGGAACCGGTGAAATCGTCGGAGTAGTCCATGAATTCCTCGCTCACGGCAGCGCCACCCCCCAGAGACGGTTTAATGATACGATGCGCACGGGCTTGCCTCCGATGCTGTCCGGCAGCCGCGTGACCCGCTGCACCACCACCACCACGGCGTCCAGCTCGTCGGAGTCCAGGTAGCGGCGCAGCTGCTTCGTCAGTTCGGAGGGCGCGGGTCGGCCCTTTTTGACCTCGATGCCGATCCTTCCCACCCGGAAGTCGATGCGGCAGCGGGGCCCGAGCCGGTACTCATGCGCAAAGGACAATCCCGCTGCGCCCAGGGCCTCGGCCACCTGGGTGTGGATGTCGTATTCCTCCGGCTGGGCCGGCATGCGCACGGACGCAAGGGCGTCTGTGACGCGCTGGATGTCGTGCATGAGCGTGTTCTTCATGGCAATAAAAACGGGGAAATGTCTCCCCGACGCTGCTGCGCGCAGCATTTTCCTTGGGTGAATGCCGAATTCCCGGCCTCGCCACCCTCATCGCGGGTCCGGCTGCGGCCCGTCGAGCAGGCGGCGCAGCGCCTCCGGCAGCGGCGATGTCCGCTCGATCACTTCGCCGGTGACGGGATGCGCGAGGCGAAGGTACGTCGAGTGCAGCGCGAATCGCCCGGGCAGGCGCGGGTCCTCGCGACCGTAGAGAAAGTCCCCGGCGACAGGATGGCCAAGGTGCTGGAGGTGCACCCGGATCTGGTGGGTCCGGCCCGTCTCCAGCCGCAGGCGCACGAGGGAATGCGATTCCCCGTCCTGCTCCACCCGATACCGGGTGACCGCGCGCACGCCGTTCTCCGGGTCGACGACGCGCCGGATCGTGGCGGCTCGCTCCTTGGCGATGGGGGCGTCGATGGTTCCCTCGCCCTCCATGCGCCCCACCACCACGGCCAGGTACTCCCGGACGAATTGGTCGGTGTGCAGCTGCTTCTGCAGGCGCTGGGCGGCGTGGGCGTTCTTCGCGGCGGCCATCAGGCCGCTGGTGCCCCGGTCCAACCGGTTCAGCGGCCGAAAGGTGAAGCCCGGCACATCCCGATAGCGCCAGGCCAGCCGGTTTTCCAGCGTCATGCCCGCCTGCTTCGGCGAGCACTGGGTCGGCAGCGGCGCAGGCTTGTCGAGGATGAGAATGTCCTCGTCCTCGTAGACCACGTGCACCGGCGTCGGGTCCGGAACGACGGCGGCCCGGGGCGCATCCTCCAGCAGCACCGTCACCGCGTCGCCGGGGTGCAGCGGCGCGTTCGCGTGCACCGGCTGCCCGTTGATCCGCAGTCCGCCCCGTGCCTTCAGCGAGGTGAACTGATGATGGGATACGCCCATATCGCCGCGCACGAAATACTTGACCGGGCGGCCCTCGTCCCCGGGCCCGGCAACGCGCGTCAGCTCTCTCATGGCCGCCTCCGACAATCAAAAATCCTGGAATCGATGTTTTTTCGCCCGCGCTGCAGCGGACCGGGAAACCACGCGACGGGCTGTGATCCGTCCGCTACTCATTATAACACACCCGTGAAAATATGCAAGCCGCGCATATGCGCCCACGCGGGCGGGCATACTGTGGGCGGGAGGTGAGGAGCATGAGTCCCAAGGAGCTTCAGTACATCGAGGATGCACTGGGCCACGAGCAGTTTTTGACGAGCCAGTGCCAGCAGGCGCTGCAGCAGCTGCAGGACCCGGAGCTGAAGAACTGCGTGAGCCAGATGCTGAACAAGCATCGGGAGATCTTCAACCGCTTCTTCCAACTGGTATAGGAAACCGCGAGAACCATTTGCAGGGGAGTGAGAGCAATGAATGACCAGATGATCATGGAGAACATCCTGCTGACCACGAAGGGCGCGTGCGACCTGTATATGCACGGCACCATCGAATCGGCCACGAAGAACGTCAAGCAGACCTTCGACGATTCGTTGAGCGACAGCCTGTGCATGCAGGGCGACGTCTATCAGAAGATGGCAGCCAAGGGCTGGTACCCGTCCCAGCAGGCGGACCAGCAGCAGATCACCCAGGTGCGTCAGAAGTACGCGGGCCAGGTCTGATTTCCGAAGGGATGCATCCGGCGCTCAGGCTGCGCCGGATGCGCTGATTTTATGCGCCGGAGGCACAAAAGAGCGCGTGCGATTGACAAAGTCGCCGCCCTGTGCTAATCTGATGGGGGAAGAGAAAACCGCCTTCGGCGGGCGAGGAAAGGATACCGGCGCTATGAAGATTGCAATCGGAAACGACCACGGCGGCGTGGAATTGAAGAGGCATCTGGTGGAATACCTGACGGGCAAGGGATATGAGGTGATCGACCTGGGTGCGCAGACGACGGAGAGCTGCAACTACCCGGTGTTTGGGCAGAAGGTGGGCCAGGCGGTGGTCGCCGGCGAGGCGGACTACGGCGTGCTGATCTGCGGCACGGGCATCGGCATCTCCATCGCAGCCAACAAGGTGGACGGCGTGCGCTGCGCGCTCTGCTCGGAGCCCGTCAGCGCCCGGCTGGCGCGGGAGCACAACAACGCCAACATCGTGGCCATGGGCGCGCGCACCATCGGTCCGGTGATGGCCGAGGGCATTCTGGACGTGTTTTTGAACACCGGCTTCCAGGGCGGCCGCCACGCCACCCGCGTCGGCATGTTCGAAAGGATCGAGAAGGGCGAGCAGCTGGACTGAGTGAGCAGCCATCGCGTAAAACAAGCGGGGCGGAGGTGCCGATTGGCACCTCCGCCCCGTATGTTGTTGTGCCTACAGGATATACTTCCGCACGTCCTTCGTGTGGATGTCGGCCCTGAGCTGGGCCTTGACGTACTCGGCGTTGACGGCCACCTTGATCTCCGGGGCGTCGCCGCCGCCGGCGTTGAAGGCGATGTCGTTGAGGATCTTCTCCATCAGCGTGTGCAGCCTGCGTGCGCCGATGTTCTCGCCGGACTCGTTTTCCTGCCAGGCGTACTCGGCGATCAGC
>JAFWBZ010000248.1 GCA_017537105.1 Clostridia bacterium
CAGGTAATCGAAGTTGGCGCGCAACGCGTCCAGAAGGCCGGTGTACTCGCCGCCGTTTTCGCGGGTCAGGAAGGGCGGCAGGATGAACAGGCCGTTGTTGCGGGTGTGCAGGTCCCACTCCTTGCCGGAGCCCAGGTGATCCATCAGGGAGTGATAGTTCTTCTGGGCGATGATGCCCACGTTGTGAATGCCGGAATTGACCATGCTGGACAGCACGAAGTCAATGATGCGGTAGCGGCCGGCCACCGGGATCGCGGCGACCGCGCGCTGGCTGGTCAGCTCGCGCAGCGTAAGATCGTCTTTCGAGGTATAGACGATACCCATGACATCGTTTTTCATCTGCTTAAGCCTCCCTTCTGAGTGCGTCCATGTCGACCTGCTCGCCGGCCTTTACCACATACCCCTCGGGCACCACGGTGGCCTGGCCGATCAGGGCGATGTCGCCTTCCGATTCGCCGACGCAGGCGTTTGCGCTGATGACGCAGTCCTCCGCGACGATGGTGCGGTTCACGTGCGCGCCGGATTCGATGATCGTGCCCGGCATCAGAACGCTGTTTTCCACCACGGCGCCCTCTGCCACGCGAACGCCCGCAAACAGCACGCTGTTGCGCACGGTTCCGCAGACCTCGCAGCCTTCGGTGAGCATGGAATCCTCGACCACGGCGGTGTCTGCGATGAACTGCGGCGGCATCACAGGCGTGCGGGAATAGATCTTCCAGCGGGGATCGGTCAGATCGAACTCCGGATTCTCCTTGAGCAGGTCCATGTTGGCCTCCCAGAGGCTCGCGATGGTGCCCACGTCCTTCCAGTAGTCCGCGAACTCATAGGCCAGCATGCTCTTCTTGTCCGCCAGCAGCTTCGGAATGATATTCTTGCCGAAGTCGTTCTTGGAATTCGGATCGGCGTTGTCGTTGATCAGATACTCCTTCAGGACGGACCAGGTGAAGATGTAAACGCCCATGGAAGCCAGATTGCTCTTGGGATGCTTCGGCTTCTCTTCAAACTCGATGATGTTGTGGTCCGCGTCCGTGTTCATGATGCCGAAGGAGGGGGCGACTTCCCACGGCACGGGGCGTACCGCGATGGTGATGTCCGCGCCGCGATCGATGTGGGCGCGCAGCATGCGGTTGTAGTCCATCTTGTAGATGTGGTCGCCGGAGAGAATCAGAACATACTCGGGGTCAAACTGCTCGATGAACCCGATGTTCTGATAGATGGCGTTGGCGGTGCCGCTGTACCATTCGCCGCTCTTTGCGGTCATGTAGGGAGGCAGCACGTAGACGCCGCCGTAGCTCAGGTCGAGGTCCCAGGGCTGGCCCGAGCCGATGTAGCTGTTCAGCTCCAACGGCTGGTACTGGGTGAGGATGCCAACCGTATCAATGTTGGAGTTGGCGCAGTTCGACAGCGGAAAATCGATGATGCGATACTTTCCGCCAAAGGGGACGGCCGGCTTGGCCATGACCTTGGTGAGAAGTCCGAGACGGCTTCCCTGACCGCCAGCCAGCAGCATGGCGATACACTTCTTCTTCTTCAAGACTATCCCTGCTTTCCATTATGGTTTTGGATGAGCATAAATAAAGACCAGTTTACGCCCGTTACCAAATCATAATAATAGTATACATCAAGTTCGATGAAAAATCCAGCCCCAATTGCGTATTTTTATGAATTTATTTCTTTGCAGAGTTTGTAGGTCTCATTGACCACCATGTACTCCTCGTTGGCGGGAATGACGTGGACGGAGATCGCGGACGACGGTGCGGAGATGATGCGCTCTCCGGCGCCGTTTTCATTGCTCTCCCGGTCGATCTGAACGCCCATGTGCGCCATGCCCTCCATGACCATCCGGCGAAGCGGCGCATAATTTTCGCCGATGCCGCCGGTGAACGCCAGCGCATCGATCCCACCGATCTCCATCACATAGGCGCCGATGTATCGAAGGATGCTGTTGGCAAATACGTCCAGCGCGAGCTTGGCGCGCTCGCTGCCGGCGCGAATGGCGGCGTCGATGTCCCGGATATCCCCGCTGGTTCCGGAGATGCCCTTCAGACCGCCGTTTTTGCCGAGACCCTCGTAGATCTCGTCCAGCGTGAGCCCCTGCTGCAACAGATAGGGCACGAGATAGACGTCCACATCGCCGGTGCGACTGGCGTGGGGGACGCCCATCTGCAGCGAGAAGCCGAAGCTGTTGTCCATGCTCTTTCCGTCCAGTATGGCGCAGATGGAGCAGCTGCCGCCCAGGTGGCAGGAGACGACCCTTCGCTTGTCCTTCAGCTTCTGCGCGACGTATCCGTGGGAGGCGCCGTGATAGCCCATGCGCATGCAGCCGTAACGCTCGTACCACTCGTAGGGAACCGGGAAGATTCTGCGCTCCAGCGGGATCGTGCGGTGAAACGCCGTCTCAAACACACCGACCCTGGGCACGTCCGGAAGCAGCGCTTCAAAGACGGCGATGGCCTCGAGATAGGGCCCATTGTGGGCGGGCGCCACGGGATAGTAGGCGCGCATTCCATCCAGCACGTCCTTTGTCAGCAGGTGTACGCCGTAGTGGTCCTTCGAAAGGACGGTCTTGAAGCCCACCGCGTCGATCTGCTCCAGTGAATCGACGGCGCCGCGCTCCGGATCCGAGAGCAGGTCCAAAAACCGCCGGATGCCGCTGGTGTAGTCCGGAATGCGGAGGTCATCCTGCGTGGTGTGGAACCGGGCGCCGCTGTAGTGGAAGATCGCGTTTTCGGAGCCGACGCGCTCGACCTTGCCGTCCGCCAGCACGGTCTGCGCCGGCATTTCCCAGAGCTTGAACTTCAAAGAGGTGCTTCCCGCGTTGCAAATCAATATCTTCATCGATAAAAGTCTCCAATTCTCTTTGATGTCATTGTGTTTTTATCATACAGGATTGCGCGCGATTTCGCAACCCCAATTCCGCCTTCGCATACATTTCCCCGGAACCGCGAATAATGAACGGCGGAGGTGATTTGTATGCGGGGCAACAAAGCGCGGTCGCTTTTTCTGTGGCTCTGCGTCGTAGCGCTGATCCTGGCCGGCTGCATGGCCGACGGGGACAAGCGAGAGGAGGAGACGTCCTGGACGCCGTCGGAGGAGATCCCCGAGCTGCCTGCGGGCCTCGATCGGGATTCCGCGACGGGGATTCCCGAGTTGAACGTCTACGACAAGGCGGAGGATTCCCTGGAAAGGATGGACATTGAGCGCTACGTGATGGGGGTCGTGGCAGGGGAGATGAAGAACGACTGGCCAGTGGAGGCCCTGAAGGCGCAGTCGATCCTGGCGAGAACCTTTGTGCTGCAGTTTTGCCGGGACAGGCATTCGAAATACGACGGAGCGGATATTTCCACCGACGTCACGGAGGCGCAGGCCTATGACGCGGGGTCGGTCAACGACCGCATCCGCAGCGCAGTGGAGGAGACCCGGGGAATGGCGATGGTTTGGCAGGGAACCTTTCCGCACGCATGGTTTCACGCCCACTCCGGCGGCATGACGGAACTTCCGACGGTCGCACTGGACTATCATGAGGAGGATCCTCCATACCTGAAGCCCGTGCAGTCCCGGGAGCCGGGCGATGCTCCGGAGGACGTCCGGCACTGGACGGCATCTTTCGAAGAGAAAGAGGTCATCCGGGCCTGTGCCGACGCGGGCGCAAAGGTGGACGCCATCGAGAGCCTGACGATCGGCGAGAAGGGCGCGTCCGGCCGCGCGAAGACGCTGCTGGTCAACGGAACGGAGGTCTCTGCGCCCTCGTTTCGCATCCAAATCGGCGCAAACACGCTCAAGAGCACGCTGATCGACAGCATCGAGGTGAAAGACCATCGCGTGGTCTTCCGGGGGCGCGGATTTGGCCACGGCGTGGGAATGTCCCAGTGGGGCGCCTACGCGATGGCCGAGCGCGGAGACAGCGCGGAGCAGATCATCCGCCATTACTTTTCCGATATCGGAATCGTCAGGCTCTGGTGATTGCACGGAAAGAGCTGGCTCGATGCAGAATGCCACCGAATCAGGTGGCATTCTTTACTTGGAAATGCTATAATAGCTCTGACGGATCGCACCGGTGAAGTGCACGGTGCCGATGACGAAAGGCATCATTCTGCGGAAGAATCGGAGGGCGGCGCATGAAGAAGATCATCCGGCTGACGGCCGCTCTGCTGATCGCGGCGCTCGCTCTGGCGGGATGCGGGCCGCTGGTCTCCGACGACGAACGGGAGCTCTCTGTGTACGCGAGCTTTTATCCCATCTATGCGCTGACGGAGGCGTTGACCCGGGATGTGCCCCGGATGTCCGTGCACTGCCTGGTCCAGCCGCAGGACCAGTGCCTGCGCGCCTATGCGCTGTCGGATTGGGACGCAGCGCTGCTGCGCACCTCCGCGGATGCCGTGCTGCTGGGCGGCAGGGGACTGGAGTCCTTTGAGAGTACGCTGTTCTCCTGGGGCAGCGACGGCCCGGCGGTTTCCGCGGTGCTGTACAACCTGGAGCTGTACAACCGGAGCACCTCCCACGCGCAAGCGGAGGGTGAATCGCATCTGGAGGGACAGAACCCGCACCTCTACATGTCCATCGACGGCGCCAGGGACCTGCTGGTCAGCCTTTCCGCAGCGCTGGAGACCCTGGACCCGAGGTACGCCGAGACCTACGCCGCCAACGCCGCCGCGGCGTCCGAGGCGCTGGATGCGCTGAAGATGCAGACGACGGAGCTGCTGGAAGGCTGTTCGGGCCGAAAGGTTGCGCTGATGAACGAGGCGCTGATATACGTCGCACGGGACTACGGGCTGGACGTGGCGGCATGGATCGACCGGGAAAGCGGCGTCGATCTGTACGATGCGGAGCTGGAGGAGTGCCTGGATGTGCTGGCTGCCTCGGGCGCAGAGGCGGTGCTGATCGAGCGCCAGGCACCCATCGCCCTCGTGGACGCACTGAAAGCCGCAGGATTCCCGGTGGCCCGCATCGACATACTGTCCACGCATCGCGAGGGCGAGGGCTTCGATGCCTATGTTCAGGCCCAGCGGGAGAATGCGGAGGCCATCCGGCGGGCGCTGGATCATTCCGATCAAAAGACAGGAGGTCAGCCTTGAAACAGGTGATCATCTACACGGACGGCGCCTGCTCCGGCAATCCGGGACCGGGCGGCTGGGGCGCGATACTGATCTATAAGGAAAAAAAGCTGGAACTGTCCGGCTACGAGGCCCACACGACCAACAACCGCATGGAGCTGCTTGCGCCGATCGAAGCGCTGTCCCGCTTGAAGGAGCCCTGCGCGGTGGACGTGTACTCGGACAGCGCCTATCTGGTCAACGCCTTTCGACAGCGTTGGCTGGAGAACTGGCAGCGCAACGGCTGGCGAAAGAGCGACAAGAAGCCGGTGGAAAACCAGGACCTGTGGCAAGAGCTGTTGAAGTACGTCGAAATCCACGCGATCACGTGGCACAAGGTCAAGGGACACGCGGACAACCCGCTGAACAACCGGTGTGACGAGCTCGCCACCGGCGAAATCAAACAGCATTATATTAAACTATAATGTTTTAATTGAAGCCCAAAAGCTTAGTGCTTTTGGGCTTCAATCGCGTTTATTCTTCATCGATGCTTTCCGACGGCGAATCCTCGCGAAGGCGCACGGACTTTGCGGCGAGCCGCCTGCGATCGTCGGACATGGCCGCGTAGTGCTTTCGCGTGGTATTGACATCGCTGTGGCCCAGCACATCCGCAACCAGGTAGATGTCTCCGGTCTCGTGATACAGATTGGTGCCGAAGGTACTCCGCAGCTTGTGAGGACTCAGATGCTTCTTCAGCGGCGCCGCCTGCGTGGCGTACTTCTTCACCATCATCTGTACGGCGCGCACAGAGATGCGCTTGTTTTGCAGCGAGAGAAACAGCGCGTCCTCGTGACCCGGCTGGGGCGTCATTTCCCGACGCTGCTTCAAATAGTCCTGCAGCACCTCGGCAACCTCGTCCGGGAAGTAGAGGATGGCCTGATTGCCGCCCTTGCGGGTGACGATAAAGCCATTGATCGAAAAATCGATATCGCCGATGTTGATGCCCACCAGCTCGCTGACGCGGATTCCTGTGCCCAGAAACAGCGTCAGAATGGCCAAATCCCGCACCTTGGTGTGCGCATTGTAGCTCTTTTGGCGCTCTGACAGCATCTCGCCGGACTCCACGAGGTCCAGCATGCGCGCCACCTCGTCGATCTCCAGTCGAATGATGGGCTTGCTGTGGCGCTTGGGCATGTCCACGAGCGCCGCGGGATCGGCGTCGATATAGCCGTTTTTGTACAGAAATTTGTAAAAACTTCGTAAAGAAGAGAGCTTGCGCATTTTGCCGAGGTCGGCGTTGGTGATTTCCACGTCGTCCCGGACGTACAGACCGAGGAAGTCGAGGTACATGTAAATGTCCCGGGAGGTGACGCGGGCCAGATCGTCCGGCGCAAAATCCCGGGGAGAACGTCCCGCAAACTTGGGGAGTTCGTCGCGCAGAAAGCTGAAGAAGAGCTTCAGATCCGAGACGTAGGCATACCGCGTCAGCGGCTGCGTCGTGGAATCGATGGCCGTGATAAAATCGTAACAAACCTCGGGGAGCTCCCGAAGCGTTTCGCGGGTCAACAGCTGAAGCTCCTTGGCGCGCTGTTCAGCGTATGTGGATGACATGTGGGCAAATCCCTCCTGCAAGGGCAAAATAGGCCATATCTTTTCGCAAAAGCTGCCTTTTACGCATAGATAAATCCGTCCATGAGAAGCCGGCAAGGCATCGTCCCCCGACCGGCTTTTCCGTTTGATTTCCAGATATTCACGATCACATTCCTGCGCTCAGCGCTTTTTCTGCCCGGGCACGTAGGTCTTGGGACGAAAGCACTCGAACGGCTGGTCTTCATCGGCCTCTGCCAGATCCCTCCGGAGCTGCTCGTAGGCCTCCATGCCTGAGCCGTCGTCAATGATTTCATCGATTTCGACGGCGTTGTACGCCGCCCCGGTGTCGACGCACTTCATGCAGTTGTCGCAGATCTTATTGGGGTCCAGGTCGCAGACGCTGCATTCGCCGCAATCGTCACAGATCTTGTTTTCATCCAGCACGCAGATCTTCGCCATGGAATCCTCCCCCGAACCCGTTCACATTTCCGACAGGAACATTATAGCATGCTTTTCCCAAAATGCAAGCCGCATGCCGGTATGCATTCTTCAACAACAATCTATAAGAAAATATTATATAACAATAAGCGATTCATTCATCTATGACGTGTGTCCGCAGCTTGTTGATCGACCGCTTGACGGCGTCCCGGCTGTTGCCCCAGGGCTTGTCGTCGTTTCTGTAGTCAAACTTCCGGGTAAACCAATCGATTTCGCCCTCCAGACGATCAAAATTGGCCAATTCCACCTCGGTAAGGCGATCGACAAACTGCTTCAGGGCGCTTCCGGAGAGGTGCTCAGGCGCCATTTTGAGAGTCTCGCCAAAGTGCTTGAGACACATGCCCTTGGAGTGGGCCAGCAGCTCCGCAAACTCCGGTTCGCGTTTGTAGAGGTACAGCAGCGTGTAGACGTACCGGCGCATGCTCTCCCGGACGCGCTCACAGAGCACGCATCGCGCATCCAGGCTGGAAAGAGTGTCTGCGATCTCCTGGATTCCACCGTTCTTCCTTCCGCCCACCCATCGGGAGATCGCAGGCTTGGACGCCTCCGCCGCGGCGGCGTCCCGCAGCTTCTGTGCGTCCTCGCGCAGTGATCGCATCGTCTCCTTCATGTGCGTATGGGTCATCAGCGCGAGCCCAAGCCGGTTGCCGATCTCGTACATCTGCTTGAAGTGGCGGCCGCAGAAGCCTTTTTGATTCACTTCAATGCGCTGATCTGGCTCCATGACGGATTCCCCGAGGAAGTAATCCACGTTGGCCGCCTCCACCTTTGCATGCAGCAGGCAGAGCGGACATTCGCTGTCCTGCCGGAAGGCCTCCCAGACCGGTGCGGTATCGATGTGCAGCTTCGCCATCCGCCTTTCCCCTCCCAGACCGATTTCACCGCGATGCGCGGCGTCATGCCTTTTGCTTGAACGCGTGGTGACACTTGCCGCAGGTCACGGTCACCTCGCCCACCTTGCGCGGCAGGCGCAGGCGGGAATGGCACTCCGGGCATTTGAAGTACTTGTATTTCCTGGCATTCTTCAGGCGCACAAAGAACTGGCGGATGCCGCTGGTGCTTTGCCGCCACACGGAGAGATACTTCTGGTTTTCCGCGTACCGCTTGCCGTGATTGCGGGAAAACATGCGGAAGATCGAATAGACATAGAGCGCTGTGCTGAGGAGCGACAGGATTCCGATGCGCAGAATGCTTCCCAGCATGGAAATCACGATGCCGGCAATGAGCAGCGCCAGTGAGAACTCGTCTGCGCCGTGCCGACCCGCCATCAGCCGCTTCAGGCCCGCCCTGAGTTTGTCAATAAAGGACATTGTTACACAAACCTCCCTTGATGATTTCAGCAGAAGATAAACCGCCCGCCGCAGCAGCAGTTGCACAGCACGTTGGCCAGGCAGCAGGACAGCAGCGGATTGGAGTACAATACCGACGG
>JAFWBZ010000249.1 GCA_017537105.1 Clostridia bacterium
ACCGCCTGTCGGAGGCGAGGGAGGCCGCGCAGCAGCTGGTGGGCAAGCTGCCGCCTTCCACCATCGTGGACACCATCCTCTGCCTGGACGGCACCGAGGTCATCGGCGCCTGCATGGCCAGCGAGATGACCAAGGCCGGCTACATGAACATCAACCAGAACCAGGACATCAACGTGCTCACTCCGGAGCGGACCGTGGGCAGCCAGCTGATCTTCCGGGAGAACACCGCGCCGATGATCGCGGGCAAGAATGTGCTGGTGCTGATGGCCTCGGTCTCCACGGGCTACACCGCGAAGTCGGCCATCGAGGCCATCGTGTACTACGGTGGCAAGCCGGTGGGCATCGCCGCGGTCTTCGCCACCGTGGATCAGCTGGGCGGGCTGCCGGTGAACCGGCTGTTCAACCCCCACGACCTGCCGGACTACCAGTCCCACGACGCCACGGACTGCCCCTGGTGCAGGGCCGGGCAGAAGCTGGACGCGCTGGTGAACAGCTTCGGCTACTCCAAGCTGTGAGCCCGTCGACCGACGCCCGCGCGGCCTGACCGGCCCGCAGGCAAAAAATACATCAACAAAAGGTGGAAATGTCCTATGAGAAAGCGTCCGTTTGTCGCCAGCCTGGTTTCCGACACCTTTGTGCCCAAAATGTTCACGGCGCGCCAGGTCTTTCCCCGCCCCCGGATCGATCCCGCGGACATCCCGGGCATCATCGACGGCCTGCTGAGCGAGGAGAAGTTCGCCTCCCGGGTGAAGCCGGGCATGCGCATCGCCATCACGGCGGGCTCCCGGGGCATCGCCAACAGCGCGCTGACCACGAAGTGCATCGTGGACTTCTGCAAAAAGCAGGGGGCGCACCCCTTCGTCGTGCCCGCGATGGGCAGTCATGGCGGCGCCACCGCAGAGGGCCAGCGGGAGATCCTGGCGGGCTACGGCATCGTGGAGGAATACGTGGGCTGCCCCATCGTGTCCTCGATGGAGGTCAAGAAGGTGGGGACCAACGAGGCGGGCATCGACGTCTACATCGACCGCCACGCCGCCGAGGCGGACGGCATCATCCTGGGCTGCCGCATCAAGCCCCACACGGCCTTCCGCGGCCCCTACGAGAGCGGCCTGATGAAGATGATGGCCATTGGCCTGGGCAAGCAGGCGGGCGCCCAGCAATGCCACGAGGCGGGCTTCAAGAACATGGCCAGGAACGTGCCCATGTGGGGCCGCTGCATCCTGAAGAACGCGCCGATACTGTTCGGCGTGCCCACCCTCGAAAACGCCTTCGACGAGACCTGCAAGATCGTGGCCGTGGCGGCGGAGGACATCGAGGCGCAGGAGCCGGAGCTGCTGAAGGAGGCCTTCACCTACATGCCCCGCATCTGGGTGGACCGCTGCGACGTGCTGATCGTGGACCAGATCGGCAAGAACTTCAGCGGCGACGGCATGGACCCCAACATCACCGGCACCTTCTGCACCCCCTACGCCACCGGCGGCATCGACGCCCAGCGCGTGGCCGTGCTGGACCTGAGCCCCGAGACCCACGGCAACGCCATCGGCCTGGGCTACGCCAGCGCCACCACCCAGCGCGTGTTCGACCAGCTGGACCTGGCCTCCATGTACCCCAACGCCATCACCTGCACCGTGCTGGGCGGCGTGCGCATCCCCATCGTGATGGAGAGCGACCGGGAGTGCATCCAGTGCTGCATCCAGACCTGCAACGAGATCGACAAGCAAAACCCGCGCCTGGTGCGCATCCCCAACAGCCTCCACCTGGAGCACATCCTGCTCTCCGAGGCCTACTACGAGGAGGCGAAGGCGAACCCCCATCTCGTCATCGAGGGCGAGCCCGAGCCGATGCCCTTCGACGAGGACGGCAACCTGTGGTGAGGCGGCGCACCGGAAATGCGCCGGAAACGCGCTTTTACAGGCAGCAGGGATTGCGGTATAATGACAATCAGGAAGAGGAAATGCATAGCAGGGAGCTCCCGTGAGGGGGCTCACGCTGTTTTTGGAGGATGGGCGTGGTGCGGGAAGCGACCAAGGGATGAGGCGCTGAGGACAGCGCCCCTGCAAGGTGGCGTATTCACCAAATCAACGGCTTTTCAAGGAAAAATGAAGAATCCCCCTCGTCTGTCGGCCTGCGGCCGACAGACGAGGGGGAAGGCTGATTTGCGTGAAACTGGCGAATCGTCTGAGGAATTATTCTCCTTCTATTCGTGAACAGCTCCACGGTTCCCGCTTCAGGTTCGCTCGCCCTCATAGCCGCTTGACGAACAGGCAGCGGATGGCGTTGAGCACGCAGAGGATCATCACGCCCACGTCGGCCAGGATGGCGATCCACATGTTCGCCAGGCCCAGCGCGCCCAGCGCCAGGCAGATTGCCTTGACTCCCAGCGCGAAGGCGATGTTCTGCCGCACGATGCGCAGGCACTTCCGGGAGATCTTGATGGCCTTGGCGATCTTCAGCGGGTCGTCGTCCATCAGCACCACGTCCGCCGCCTCGATGGCCGCGTCGCTGCCCAGCGCGCCCATGGCGATGCCGAGGTCCGCCCGGGAGAGCACCGGCGCGTCGTTGATGCCGTCACCCACGAAGGCCAGCCGCTTGCCGCCGCCGCACTCCTTCAGCAGCGCCTCCACGCAGGCCACCTTGTCCTGGG
>JAFWBZ010000250.1 GCA_017537105.1 Clostridia bacterium
TGCTCAGCCCGGAGTTTTTGCCCACGACCGTCAGCGAATCGATGTCCGCCGCCTCCATATGGTCGATGGCCTGCAGCCGGCCGTAGTAGGGCGTGTCCGCGTAGCTGGTGACGATGGTCTCGTAGCTGCGCACCACATCGTAGGCGGTCAGCTCCACGCCGTTGTGAAACTGTATGCCGCTGCGGAGCTTGAACGTCCAGGTCTTGCCGTCCTGCTCCCAGCTGTCGGCCAGCATCGGGGCGGGCTTCAGGTTTTCATCCAGGTCCACCACGGACTCGAATACGAGCTGATTCAGGCTGACCAGGCTCCACTCGACGCAGTAGGCCGGATGGATGGAGGACATCTCCGGCGCGATATAGCCGATGACGACATCCGCGGTGGTCATATCGATCGCCGGAGCCGCCTGCTCCGTATCCATCGCCTCCACGACGGCGGGATCAGCGGCTTCGAGCCTGCCGTTCAGGTCCGTGGCGAGCTCGCCGAAGGCCGGCATCGCCAGCACCATAGCCATGGCGAGCGCGCAGACCATGGCCCGGCGGAGGGCGCTATGTGCGAGCTTCCGCATAGATCTTCTCATACTTTTCATAATACTTCAATATCCTTTGGACGTAGGTGCGGGTCGCATCGGACGGTATGGTCATCAGCGTGGCGCCGTCCGGGGAATACTCCGGATTGGCGAGCCACTTGTCCACGGTGCCCTGTCCCTGGTGATAGGCCGAGGACGCGCAGGTCATATCCTCATGGTAGCGGCGCATCAGAAAGCCCAGGTACCAGCAGCCGTAGCGGATGTTGGTCTCCGGATCAAACAGGCATCCCTCCGTGTAGCCCTCATCCAGCTTGCCCGCGATCCATTCCGCCGTGGAGGGCAGCAGCTGCATGAGGCCCTGTGCGTTGGCGGAGGATACGGCGTCCGGCACGTAGCTGGATTCCGCCAGGATTACGCTGGCCACATAGGCGGGGGAGAGGTCGTTCTGCGCGGCGCTCTCCCGGATGAACGCCTCGTATTCCACGGGATAGTTTTGGATGGTGCGATTCGACGCGCGATCAAAGACCAGCCAGAGCACCACGGCGGCGATGGCCAGGACCAGCACCACCGCGGTCGTGATGGCGGCGATTTTGCGCTGCCGCCGCTGCTTCAACGCGCGCTTGCGGCGCTTTGTTGTTGCCATGTGTCCTCCGTGCTTCGGCGGAACCGAAGTTCCGGCCTTTGTAAATCAAATTCAGCTCCGGCGGATTTTATCCCCGGATCCCGGGATTCAGCCGCCCCGCTTTTCCGCCTGCCGATAGAGCTGCTGGAGCATCTGGCGGGTCTTTTCGATGGGCTGATCGGTATTGATGGCGTGGGTGGCCCGGGCGTTGCGCTCCTCCGTGGGCATCTGGCTTTCGATGCGGGCCAGCGCCTGTTCCCGGGTCAGGCCGTCCCTCGATACGATGCGGGAGATCTGCATTTCCCAGTCCAGATACAGCGCCCAGGTCTCGTCGCAGAGGGCGTCCACGCCGGTCTCGAACAGCAGTGGAACGTCCAGGATCACCACCCGGAAGCCCTCCTCCGCCGCGCGATCCATTTTTTCGAGCATCTGCCGCTGCACCAGCGGGTGGATGATGCCCTCCAGCGCCCGACGGTGGGGAACGCTGGAGAAGACGATCTGGCCCAGTGCGGCGCGGTCCAGCGTCCCGTCCGGGAAAAACACGCCGTCGCCGAACTGCGCGCGGATGGCGGGCAGCGCCGCGCCGCCGGGCGCGGTCAGCGCGCGGGACACCGCATCGGCGTCAAACCGGGCGGCTCCCAGCGATTCCAGGTATTGGGCGGCCTCGGTCTTTCCGCAGCCGATGCCTCCCGTCAGTCCTATGACGTAGGGCTTACTTGCATGCACGCCAATCGCCTCCAATGGAAATGTCGGTCTTCAGAGGAACGGACAGCGGGAAGATGCCCTCCATGCAGCGCTTCAGAAGGTCGCGCACGCGCTCGGATTCGCGCTCCGGGGCCTCCACGATCAGCTCGTCGTGCACCTGCATGATCAGCTTTGCCTCCAGCCCCTCCGCCTGGAGCGCGCGATCCACCGCGATCATCGCCAGCTTGATGATGTCCGCCGCCGTGCCTTGGATGGGGCTGTTCATGGCGCAGCGCTCGCCGAAGGCGCGCAGGTTGTAGTTGGCGCTCTGAAGCTCGGGCAGATAGCGCCTCCGCCCCATCAGCGTGGTGACGAAGCCCTGCTCGTGACCCTTCTTCACCGCGCCGTCCATGTAGGCCTTGACGCCGGGATAGCGCTCGAAGTAGCGGTCGATGAAGGCCTTGGCTTCGAAGCGGCTGGTGCCGATGTTCTTTGCCAGCGTGAACTCCGAGATGCCGTAGACGATGCCGAAGTTGACCGCCTTGGAGGCGGAGCGCATCTGGCCCGTCACCTGGTCCAGGGGCACGCCGTAGACCTCCGAGGCCGTGCGGGCGTGGATGTCCTGGTCCTCCTGGAAGGCGTGGATCATGGTCGGGTCGCCGGAGATATGGGCCAGCACGCGAAGCTCGATCTGGGAATAGTCCGCGTCCACCAGCACCCAGCCCGGGCGGGCGACAAACGCGCCGCGAATGGCCTTGCCCAGCTCGGTGCGCACGGGGATGTTTTGCAGGTTCGGCTCCGAGGAGCTGATGCGGCCCGTGGCGGTGCCCACCGGATCAAATCGCGTGTGGATGCGTCCTGCGGCGTCCCGCATGGGGATCAGCGCGTCGATGTAGGTGGACTGGAGCTTCTGATACTTCCGGTACTCCAGGATCTTGCCGCAGATCGGGTAGTCCTCGGCAAGCTGCTCCAGCACCTCGGCGTTGGTGGAGATCTTCTTCTTGGGGGAGGGAATGCCCAGCTTCGAGAACCGCAGCTCGCCCAGCTGCTTCGGGGAGTTCAGGTTGATCCGCTCCCCGGCCATTTCGGCGATCTCGTCCACCAGGGCGGCGATGTGCACGCGGAAGTCCTTTCCCAGGTCCTCCAGCACTCCGGCGTCCACCAGAAAGCCCTCCCGCTCCATGCCCCGGAGCACATAGGCCAGCGGCAGCTCGATCTCGCGGTAAATGCGCTCCACGCCGGTCTCGCGCATCTGCGCAGACTGCGCCTCCGCCAGGCGACGGAGCGCCGTGGCGGGATGCTCGGCGAAGCCCTCGATGCCCTCCTGCGCGCACAGGGACTCCGCGTCGAAGCCCGGACGCTGCGGGTTCAGCGCATAGGCCGCCAGCATCACATCGACGATCTCGCCCCGCACCGCGCCGATGTCCACGGGCAGCGACTTCAGATCGTGCAGGTACTTCGGACAGTCCGCGGCCAGCAGCGGCATCGCGGCGGCGCAGGCCTCCGCGTCGGACAGGCCCGCGGAGAGCAGATCGCCGCCCAGGGGCAGGGCCAGCCGTGCCGCGTCCGTGGCGATGGTCAGCGCCTGACCGAGGTGAAGTGCCGCCCATTTCGCGTCGCCCGCCAGCTCCAGAATACGTTGCTCCAGCGCCGCGCGTTCCTGGAAGACCTCGATCTTCGGGAGCGCCTCGGCTTCGTCCGCCCTGGCCGGCTCGGCACAGGCCATGTCCGGCAGGCAGGCCTTCGCCACCTCGGTGAGCCTGCGGGCGGCGGCGTTCATGCGCAGCGCGCGCAGCCTCGGCAGCGCCTGGGTGATGTTGCCCAGCTGCCAGGCTTCCGGATCGACATCGATGGGCGCGCTTCGATCGATCCGGGCCAGCTTCCAGCTGAGCTCGGCCAGCGCGCGCCCCTCCAGAAGGCGCTCCCGCAGCTTGCCCTTCTGCTCGGCGTCCGCCCGGTCCAGCACCGCTTCGAGGCTGCCGTACTGCTGAATCAGCTTCAGCGCGGTCTTTTCGCCCACGCCCGGCACGCCGGGAATGTTGTCCGAGGCGTCGCCCATCAGCGACTTCACGTCGATCAGCTGCGCGGGCGCGACGCCGTAGGTTTCGCGGATGTATTCCGGCGTCACCCGAACCGTGTCGGTGATGCCCTTTTTTGTATAGAGGATGGTGGTGTGCGGGCCGGACAGCTGGAAGGAGTCGCGGTCGCCGGTGACCAACAGCGCCGTGTCCCCGGTCTCCTCGCATCGCCCCGAGACCGTGCCCAGGATGTCGTCCGCCTCATAGCCCTCTTTTTCGAGGATGGCGATGCCCATCTGGCCGATCAGCTCGCGGATGATCGGGTCCTGTGCCCGCAGCTCGTCCGGCATGGGCTTGCGCGTGGCCTTGTAGCCGTCGTACATTTCGTGCCGGAAGGTCGGCGCGTGCAGGTCGAAGGCCACCGCCATGGCGTCCGGGCGCTCCTCCTCGATCACCTTCAAGAGCATCATGACAAAGCCGTGGATGGCGTTGGTCGGCGTGCCGTCCGGCGCCGACATTGGCGTCTGCAGCGCATGAAATGCCCGGTACATCAGGCTGTAGCCATCCAGGATTACGATCTTCCGGCTCATCGGTGTGCACGCTCCCTCGCCCGTCGTCGCGCACCGCAAGCAGCGCGCAATCGACAGGATATACTCAATCCATTTTATTATAACACAGAATCGGGGAAATTACAAATGCGGCCGCGCGGCATGGGCGCACGCAAAACCCGCACCCACGCAATGGGGTGCGGGTCGATGGCGTCATCCGCGCAAGCGACTCAGATGATCTCCACGAAGACCGGCTTCGGGATCTTCACGGAGGCGGCCTTCACGACGGTGCGGATCGCCTTGGCGATGCGCCCCTGCTTGCCGATGACCTTGCCCATGTCCTCGGGATCGACGCGAAGCTCGATGACGATGCTGTCCTCAGTTTCGACCTCGCGCACGTCCACGGCCTCCGGCTTCTCCACCAGAGACTGGGCGATATACTTCACCAGTTCCACCATGATTACAGGACTCCGCCCTTCTTCAGCAGGCCGCGCACGGTGTCGGTGGGCTGGGCGCCAACGCCGAGCCAATACTTCGCGCGCTCCTCGTCGATCTTCAGCTCAACGGGTTCAGACACGGGGTTGTAGTAGCCGACCTCTTCGATGAAGCGGCCATCGCGGGGGTTGCGGCTGTCGGTGACGACCAGGCGGTAGAAGGGCTTTTTCTTCATGCCCATTCTCTTCAGGCGAATCTTGACCATGGGGAATTCCTCCTTAATGAATGTCAGTGTTGGTATATATACGGCTTAAATGCTGCGTATATCGGGTTCAGAATTTCGGCATCTTGCCGAAGGGCATGCGCATCTTGCCGCGCTTGCCTGCGCCCATCATGTTCTTCATCATGCTGCGGGCCTGGTCGAACTGCTTGAGCAGCAGGTTGACCTCCTGCACCGTGGTGCCGGAGCCCGCCGCGATGCGGCGCTTGCGGCTGCCGTTCAGGATGTCCGGGTTGCGGCGCTCCATGCGGGTCATGGAGAGGATGATGGCCTCGTTCTTCTTCTGGGCCTTGCCGATGGCCTCCTCGTCGATGTCCACGTCCTTGATCTTGGAGCCGACGCCGGGGATCATCTTCAAAAGGTCCGTGATGGAGCCCATCTTGTTCATCTGTCGGAGCTGGTCCAGGTAGTCCTCCAGGTTGAAGGAGTTGGTGCGCATCTTGCGGGTCAGGTCGATGGCCTGCTTCTCATCAAAGCTCTCCTGGGCCTTGTCGATCAGCGTCAGCACGTCGCCCATGCCGAGGATGCGGCTGGCCATGCGGTCCGGGTGGAAGGGCTCGATGTCGGTCAGCTTTTCGCCGATGCCGGAGAACTTGATCGGCTTGCCGGTGACCGCGCGCACCGAGATGGCCGCGCCGCCGCGGGTGTCGCCGTCCAGCTTGGTGAGGATCACGCCGTCCACGCCGAGCTCTTCGTTGAAGGTCTTGGCCACGTTCACGGCGTCCTGGCCGGTCATGGCGTCCACCACCAGCA
>JAFWBZ010000251.1 GCA_017537105.1 Clostridia bacterium
GCAAAAAGGCTCGTATGGCCAAGCGTCTTGCCAAGACCGCCGGTTAAGGTCACCACAATGTATGCACAAAGGGGACGTCGCAAGGGCGTTCCCTTTGTTCGTGCTGTCGGGAAGCTGTAGACGGACGCCCCTTTTCGGGCGATGGAGGCACACATGGAAGACCTGTTCACTCTGGGCGCGCGGTCCCTCGCGCCGCTGGCGGACCGCATGCGCCCGCGCAGCCTGGACGAGTTCATCGGCCAGGCGCAGATCGTCGGCCCCGGCAGGCTGCTGCGCCGGGCCATCGAGGCCGACCGGCTCACCAGCTCGATCTTCTGGGGACCGCCGGGCTGCGGCAAGACCACGCTGGCGTCGGTCATCGCCGAGACCACCCGGGCCGCCTTCGTGCAGCTGAACGCCGTCACCAGCGGCGTGGCGGACGTGCGGGAGGTGCTGAAGGATGCGGAGCAGCGGCTGAAACTGTACGCGCAGTCCACCTACCTGCTGCTGGACGAGTGCCACCGCTGGTCGAAGGCGCAATCCGACTCGATCCTGCCCGCCATCGAGCGGGGCGTGATCCGCTTCATCGGCTCCACCACGGAGAACCCGATGATCGCCATGACGCCCGCCATCGTCAGCCGGTGCCGGCTGTTTCGGTTCGAGCGGCTGGGGGAGGAGGAGGTGCTCCTGGCGATGCGGCGCGCGCTGGCGGACCGGGAGCGCGGCTATGGCGCCCAGGACGTGCGCGCCGACGAGGACGCGCTTCGGCACATCGCCCGGGTGGCCAACGGCGACGCCCGCAGCGCCCTGAACGCGCTGGAGCTGGCGGTGCTGACCACGCCGATGGAGGCGGACGGCTCCACCCACATCACGCTGGCGGTGGCCGAGGAATCCATCCAGCGTCCCGTGACGCAGATGGACGAATCGTTGTTCTACGACATGCTCTCCGCCTTCTGCAAGTCCCTCAGGGGCTCCGACAGCGACGCGGCGCTGGCCTGGTTCGCGCGGATGGCGCTGGCAGGCGTGGACCCGAGGATCGTCGTCCGGCGGATCATCGTGCACGCCAGCGAGGACGTGGGCATGGCCAACCCTGCGGCGATGCAGCAGGCGGTGGCGGCGATGCAGGCGCTGGAGCTGATCGGCATGCCGGAGGCGCGGCTGTCCATCGCCCAGGCCATCATCGCGGTCTGCGAGAGCCCCAAGTCCAATGCCGTCTGCACGGCGGCGGAGGCCGCCTTTGCCGACGCAGAGCGGGGCGGCTGCGCGGGCGTGCCGGTCCACCTGCGGGACACCCACTACAAGGGGGCGGAGAAGCTGGGCTTCGGCGAGGGCTACAAATATCCCCACGACTATCCGGGGCATTACGTGGAGCAGACCTACGCGCCGGAGGAGGCCCGGGACCTGCCGTACTACACGCCCTCCGAGCAGGGCTTCGAGCGGGAGATCCGCCGGCTTCGGGCCCAGCGGGGCAGGATCGACCCACCGGAGGCCCGATGACACAAGGCCGTCTTCATTTTGTCATCTTTTTCGCCGGATTCTTGGGGGCAAATGCGCTTGCACAAACCAGGAATTTCCACGATAATAGGATCATTGGTGGGCGACGCCCGGAGAGAATAAGCCCGGGCAGATCCACAAACCGACGCATTGGAGCAGATCAATGACGGCAAAGCACAGCAACTCCGCAGCGGCGGAGATCATCGATATCCCGGAGGACGTGCGCCCGGTCCGGCAGGCGCCGAAGGCCTCGGCGGCTGCGCCGCGCAGGCGGCGGAAGCGTCCGGAGGACGGCGCTTCGAAGGCGCGGCGCGAGGCACCCGCGGCGCGGAAGGTGTCCGCTGCCGGGGAAGCTGTCCCGAAGGCGCGGTGCGAGGCGTCGACGCCCCGGAAGAAGCCGGGACCGAATCCGTCTGCCGCCGAAAATGCCAGGGGACGCGCCCCGCGGGCGGCCAAGTCGGCGCAAGGGGAGCGGCCCAAGGGCCGCGCTGCGGCACACAGAGACCCATCCCGGAAGTCGATTCCTCAGGGAAATCATCGAAAACAAACCGACTCCGGTATGCAAAACAGAGTGAATCGCCCCGAAAGCCCGGCAAAGCGGCGCGGCAGGCTGGCGGAGATCCACGGAGACATGTTCCTTGAGGCGTGGGATGCCCCGGCGCCGAAGCGTCGCAAGGGCGGCCACGGGAGCCGGGACGGCGGCAGCCGCACCGCCGTGGCGGTGAACCTGCTGCTGTTGACCTGCATCGCGGCCATGGCGGCGCTGGGCGGGCTGCTGGTGTACCGGCACAACGTCTATCTGGAGATGAAGCAGGTCGTGGAGGCCCAGACCTTCTACGAGGGCACCACCGTGGACGGCATGGACGTGTCCGACATGACGCTGGTCTCGGCGCTCGACTACTGGCAGAACCGCGTGGAGCCCGCCTATTCGGACCGCAGCGTGCAGGTCGGCGAGGCCGGCACCGTCACGGCCCGGGACCTGGGCTATCGCAGCGACTACGAGGAGGTCCTCTCCAACGCCTGGAGCGCCGGCCGCCACGGCTCGCTGGAGCAGCGCTACCACTCGGCGGTGCAGCGCGTGGCGCATCCGGTGGCCTACAGCGTGGACCGCGCCGTCTATTCGACGCAACTGCTGGACGCCTATGTACGGGCCATGGCGGCGAAGATCGACACCCCCGCCGTGGACGCCGGCATCGCCTCCTTCGACACCTCCAGCTACAGCTTCGTGTTCACCGAGAGCCAGACCGGCAGGCGGCTGGACGCCGAGGGCCTGAAGCGGCAGATGGCGCAGGTGCTGGACGCGGGCAGCGGCAGCGTGGAGGTCTCCGTGGAGACGGTGCAGCCCGCCGTGACCACGGAGGAGGTCTCGTCCCGCTACGGCATGATCGCATCGGCGGTGACCAATGCCTCCTCCTCCAGCTCCAATCGCCTCAAGAACATCAAGTGCGCCATGTCCTACATCAACGGCGTGTGCCTGAAGCCCGGCGAGACCTTCTCCTTCAACAAGGTCGTGGGGCGGCGGACCACGGATCGGGGCTTCCGCATGGCGACCGCCTACTCCGGCGGCTCCGTGACCGAGGAGATCGGCGGCGGCATCTGCCAGGTGTCCACCACGCTGTTCAACTGCGCGGTCAAGTCGGATCTGGAGATCGTCGAGCGCCACAACCACTCGCTGACCGTGGGCTACGTGGACAAGGGCAAGGACGCCACGGTGAACTGGGATTCCCAGGACCTGAAGTTCAAGAACACCACCGGCGGCGATGTCTACATCTGCTGCCTGATGACCAGCGACAAGCGCGTGCGCTTCGCCATCTTCGGGAAGATGCTGGAAAACGGCGAGACCATCACCGTCGAGGCCGTGACCACGAAGACCATCAAGTACGACACGCAGTACGAGGTCAACCCGCTGCTGCCTCCGGGGCAGTCCCGGGTGGTGGAGCCGGGCAAGAACGGCTACAAGGCCGAGACCTACAAGGTGCGCTGGGACGCCGCGGGCAACCAGATCAGCAAGGAGCTGCTGTGCAAGAGCTTCTACAAGGCCAAGGATCAGATCATCCAGGTGGGGCAGTGATCCCGCGGGATTTGCATTCGCGCATTTTTCATGGTATAATACCTTAGGATTAGGCAACCGGCGCGCAGCGCGGTTGGCCGGGTCGGCGGCTCCCGAAGGGAGAGGCGCCGACAATCCAACGATCAGGCAACCGGCCCGAAGGGCGGTTGGCCGGCTCCGTGGGAGGTGAACGGCATGGCGAAGATCTATACACGCAAGGAAGTCAAGCGCCGCAGGGTGAACTTCCAGATTTTCGCGGGCATCTATGACTTTCTGGGTGTCGTCGCGGGCATCGTGGTCATCATCGCCTGTGCGGTTCTGCTGACGGCGCTGATCTCCTGGGTCATCCGGGACGGCCGCGAATCCTTCGCGTCGCTGTGGAAGATCTTCCAGGATGCGCTGATCATTCCGCAATGAGGATCGGGCGCCCCGCGCGGAGGGCTTGCGCGCTTCGCGGGGGCGCCCTTTGTTTTGGCTTGTGCGCGGTTCGAGAGAGGGGTTTCACCATGAAGGTTTCCTGGGCGGAGCTGTATAATGCGGTGGGCGGCTGTGAAAAATGCAGACTGTGCGAGACGCGTACGAATGTGGTGCCCGGCGAGGGCGATCCCCACGCGCGGCTGATGTTCATCGGCGAGGGTCCCGGCCAGGAGGAGGACCGCCTGGGCAGGCCCTTCGTGGGGCGCTCCGGCGAGCTGCTGACCCGGATGATCCAGGCC
>JAFWBZ010000252.1 GCA_017537105.1 Clostridia bacterium
GGAAGTGTATTTGTATCGTTCCACGGCATGGGATTTGACGAATAATGACGCTCTGAGTGTGCGCAATGATACCATTTCGATCACTCTGAACGAATAGCCACCGTTCAGCTGATCGGGGAATAAACAAAGACAAGGAACAAGGAGGGAAGGTTTATGAGGGATTTCAACATCGACCTGATCTGGACGAAGGTTCAGATCGCCATCACCGCCATCGGCGGATGGATCGGCTACTTTGTGGGAGGGATGGACGGCATGCTGATCGCGCTCATCGTGCTGATGAGCCTGGACTACATCAGCGGCATCATGTGCGCGGTGATCGACAAGAAGCTGTCCAGCGCCATCGGCTTCCGGGGCATCTGCAAGAAGGTGCTCATCCTGATGCTGGTGGGCGTGGCCAACATCGTCGATCTGCATGTGGTCGGCACCGGCAGCGCGCTCAGGGGCGCGGTGATCTGCTTCTACATGAGCAACGATGCGCTCTCCCTGTTTGAGAACGCTGCGCACATTGGGCTTCCCATCCCGGACAAGCTCCGGGATGCGCTGGCACAGCTGCATGGCAGGAAGGGTGAGGACGACACGACCGACCAGAGGGATAAGGGCGACGGAGAATAACCGTCGTTTTTATTTATACCACACAGGGCGACGGGAATCAACCGCCGCCCCATTTTTATGATTGGAGGTTTTGATTATGGCAGTCAAGGTAGGAAGCGCGAGAATCGACGAGAACGGTAAGGCACACGGCGGTCAGGCTGGCGACCAGACCGGCAAGGAAGTCTCCACCCAGAACTGGTATCTCCATTCCAAGGGATGGAGGGTCTTTAGGGCGAAGAATCCGTCTGTGGCGGAGAAGATCGCCCAGTGTATGGAACGTGCCTGCAAGAACAGCATGATCGGGTATGATCAGTACCAGAGGAACACACTCTACAAGGCGGCAGAGAAGGTCGGCTTCGATGTCTCCAAGGTGACGACGCCCTGCGAAACGGACTGCTCCGCGCCGGCGCGTCAGTCGAAATAAAAGACCTCTTCCATGTCCTCGTAATACACGCCCTCGTCGTGCCCCTTGAAGCAGGGCTTGGAATACTTCCACCATCTCAACATCGCCGGATTGGCGTCCATCCTGCGCATGTCGGCCTCGTAATCATCGCCGTCATATTCGAAATAGGCCACCGCAAGCGTGCCGAACAGCGAAATGGAATAGTTGCGGATGTGGCTTTCCCGGATGGCCTCCAGCACTTCGGGCCACACCGCGGCGTGCAGCCTGCGGTAATCCTCCACCTTGTCTTCCTTCAGCCAGGCGCGCTGGCAAAAGCGTCTCACGTCGCATTCCTCCTTGTATTGAAACCCTCTCCGCCGAAAGGGCGGAGAGGGATGGTGCGAATCCTCGCCCGCCAAAGCGGGCAATTCATCGATGGCGCTGCCTACGGCTTTCTGGCGAAGTGGCGCAAAATGACCAGCGGTTCCGACTTCGAAAGGTTCGTGAACGTCACGCCCTTGCAGGAAGCCTCCTGGGTGACGAAATATTCGTCGTGGGTCAATTCGCCGAAGCGGATCATGTTCGGAGAGGACAGTTCCATGCCGTTGATCGTGCCGAAGCCCTGCACGCAGATCAGGCCGTAGGCCACGTCGTCCTTCAGCGTGGCCGTGCGCCCGGGCAGCACGGTATAGCGGCGCGCGCCCAGCAGGTCGCACTTGTAGCAGATCCACTCGTCGATATAGCCCTCGCGCCTCATGGAGTCCATGTTGTCCACGGGCATGGGCACCATGCGGCGGTTCTGGTAGAACATGGGATCCAGGTTCATATCCCAGTCCATGACCTCCACCAGATAGTCGAAATCGCCCTTCCTGTCCTCGGGGCAGTTCTTCCACAGCAAATCCTCGCCCACCACGTGGTCGAAGTACAGCACCGACTGGTACATGGCGTACACGTCGGAGGCGAACTGCGGCTCATAGGTGCACATGGAAGCGGGCGCGTGCATCACTCCCGGGGGCACGTCCCAGCCGGTATCCACGTCGATGGCATAGGCGCGGGACAGGGACAGCAGCTTGTTGTCGCCCTTCGTGAAGGCCGCCAGCGCGTCGCGCACCTGTTCCTTGGTGGTGCCGGGGTTGAACCCGAAGAACGTGAAGGGCAGCTCGCCGCCGTAGGTCTGGTTGTACTGGGCCGGGAAGAAGTACATCTCCGGCTTGCCGGCCTCTCCCACCTTTGCCGCGTATTTATCGTTGTGATGGATGTGGTGCGGCAGCGGGCCCTTGTTGTCGAAGAACTTGGAATACATGGGCCAGCGGCCGTACTTTTTGTACAGGTCCTCGCCGATGATCTTGCCCTTGAATTCGGAGACGGCGTCGATCAGGCGCGCCTGTTCGCCCTCCTCGGTGACGATGAAGCTCAGGCCCTGGTTCTCGGGGGTACCGGGGCCGTTGTCCGCCGGCGTGGTGGAGGAGAACCAGCGCTCGTCGATGCCGCCGCGCTCGGTGCCCAAAGCGAAGTAATCGTCGGGATGCAGGCGCAGCCGCCGTCCCGGACGGCAGAAGGAGCGGGGCACCCAGTTCGGCGCGAGTCTCATGACGCCCTTGCCCTGCTCAAGCGCCTTTTGAATGATTGATCTTGACATTGTCGTGCTTCCTCCTTGCTGAAATGCGGGCGCCGGTCAGATTGAATAGCCCGCGATGGGATAGTAAGCCATATCCGGGCGGCGGTCCAGGCGCCCGTACAGGCACACCACAGGCAGGTCACTGTTCAGTATGACGGCATACTGGCCGAAGGGAATCTGGAACTGCTCCTCGCCCACGGGATAATCCATGCGGAAACAGTTGACGCGCCTGGCGGGCACCGTCAGGTGGATGCCCTCCACGGGTTCCTTGTCCTCAAACAGCAGCGTAAGCGTCAGGTGCGCGTCCTTTTCCCCGTTGTTGACGACCATCAGGGCCTCGTGGCCCAGGGGCTCCGTATCCCCGTGGGGCGGCAGATCGCCGTCGGCAAAAACCCACGTCTTCTTGCCCAGTTCCATCGCAATGCCTCCTTTGTCCACCGCCATGCGCGCGGCGGAAATCGATGTTTTTCAATTTGGGACCGGCGCGGGAGCCGCAGCGCCCAGTTTCCGGACGCCGCAGCGCTCCCCCGCCGCGCCGTCGGTTACAGGTCCTTCGTGAAGTACGCGTCCATCTTCGGGGACATCGGCTCGCACCCGGTTTCGGTGATCACATAGCCGGTTTCAATGCGGCCGCCGTACAGGTCCGGATGGTTGAAGAAGCTGATATCCACCATGACCGTCATGCCGGGCACCAGCACAAAATCGCCGTTGGGCCCGAAGAACGGCGCCTCCGCCTCCATCAGGCCAATGGAATGGGCGAACGGGCACACGATGTACTGGGCCAGGCCGTGCTTTTCATAGTACTTGCGGCCGGGCACATCGATCTCTCGGCCGCACATGCCGGGCTTCAGCATCGCCTTGGTCAGGCGCAGAGTTTCGCGCAGGTGGTTGATCAGGTCCTTCTGCCGCGGCGTATATTTGCCGTTGACGGGCAGAATGTCGCCCATGGTGCCGGCATAGCCGTTGATGCGCGGCGCGATGCCGATCATGACCAATTCGCCGTCCTCCATGACCTTGTTGGTGGCGGTGGGCACCACGGCCTTGGCGCGCTCACCGGAGCCGACGATGCACTGGTAGGCGAAGCTGTTGGCGCCATTCATGCGGCAGATGTGCTCGCCGGCGGCGGCCACCTCGTACTCGTGGGCGCCGGGACGGATCTGCTCCACCATCTTTTCATAGGCCAGGTCGCACAGCTGGGCCGCGGCCCGCAGCTGCTGCACCTCCCAAGGATCCTTGTAGGCGCGCAGGGTCTCATAATCGTCGGTGATGTCCACCAGCTCGATGCCCTCGAAGCCCTTGCGGAAATCCTCATACACCTGGTGAGGAATGGTCGCGGTGCCTACAAAGCCCACGCGGCGCAGCTCAGTGCCTTCGCTGCGCAGCTGCTCGTCCAGCTGCCTGAAGTTGATGATGGTGGCGTTGGGATACTCCTCGTCCGGCACCATGAACACAGGGAAGCAGCGGGTGATGCGGATTGCCGCCTCGGACTGGGCGAAGGGCTCGCTCTCGGGCCCGCCCAGCAGGATGGGCTCGCCCTCGATGGGCACCAACACGGCGCCCTTCTCGAACTGGCCGCACCAGCCGGTCAGATACCAGCCGTTGGCCACGTTCAGCTCGTCGTAGTAGACGAGCGCGGCGTCCAGCTGCCGCTTCTTCAGAATCTCCCGCACTGCCTTCAGACGCTTCTCTGTTTCCGCAAGATTGTAATACGCCATGTGTGATTCCCTCCTAATCCATAAAGTGATCGTCCAAAGGATACATAGGTCTTGAAATGTTTTTATGTCCCATATACTCAAGCCGCTCCGTCGAGCCGCCGAGGGTAAAGGCAAGTATGGATCTGGGCACCGCCTCGGCAAGCTCCGGGAACAGGTAGCCCAGCTTCACCACCACCAGGCGGTACTTCATAAAATCCACGCCGATGGAATCAAAGATCTCCCGCCGGGTCAGCGCCGTGCGGTTTTCGGTGACGATCAGCGTGATGCCGTCCATCTGCACCACGGCGCTCTTGCCGGCCCAGCCGCCGGTATACCCCAGGATGTCGCCCCGGGAAACCAGCTTTCCGGTCACCGGCACGCGCACGCTGCGGGGGTCCAGCGTGCCGCCGACTTCGAAGGACACAGTGTCGCCGATCTGCGCCTCATAGCACTTCAGCGTCGCCTCCCGGTCCATGATGCCCGCCAGCAGGGCGTCCCGCACGCGCAGGTCCATCATCAGCTTCAGCATATAGGCGTTGTCGCCCGCGGCGCCCGCCGTGGTGTTGTCGCCGCTGTCGGAGATGAACACCGGCCGCTCCGGCGCGGCCAGAGCGGCGCGCAGCGCTTCCTCCGGCTCCAGCGCCTCGATTTCAAATTTGAAATCATAGCGCGCGTCATAGAAGCGCTTGGCCAGCCTTTCGGCCAGGCGCCGGGCCTTTTCGCGGTCGCGCCCGCAGGTCACCACCATGTTCGGCCCCATGTAGGGAACGTCCACCCAGGGCTGGCCGTTGAACACCTGGGCGCAGAGCACGTCCGGCTCCTTTTCCATCTCGTCCGCTTCGGCCATGATTTCCCGCAGCGGATGCAGCGCGGTCTGGACAGCATCGCCGGGAATCACCACCGGCGCGCGAGCCACCGCCGGCCGGGGCAGCAGGCCGTCCTTCACGCACCGGATCAGCAGCCGCATGGCCTTGCGCTCGGTTTCGACCATATCCATGTGGGGCGCCGTGCGGAAGCCGCAGATCACATTGGCCAGTTGGATCACGCCGTCGCTGTTGTTGGCGTGAAAATCCATGCCCACCGAAACGGGAATGCCGAACCCCACTTTTTCGCGCACGCGCCTGAGCAGGTATTCCTCGCCGCTGCCGATGCCTTCCACGTGCATCGCGCCGTGCAGGTACAGCCAAACGCCGTCCACGCCCGAATCGGGCAGCCTGCCGACCATGTCTTCCACGAGATCCAGGTAATCCTCCCGCCGCACCGATCCGCCGGGCAGCGCGTGCGCGTAGATCAGCGGCACGATTTCGCAGCCCTCGGCGCGCAGCATGTCCTCCACGTGCACCTTTTTCAGTATGCCCTCTCCCGCCGCGTAGTCAAAATCCGCCTTTACGGTGGGGATGGGGCTGAGGGTATTGCTCTCGCACTGAAGCGAGCCAATCGCGATTCTCACCGTCGATCACCTGCCCTTTCGCGTCATGAATGCGTCAAACGATACCACCACCAGCAGCACGAGGCCGCGAATCATCGTGTTGTAATAGCCCTGCAGGCCCAGGAAGGCCAGGCCCTTGTAGAGCACGTAGATCAACAGCACGCCCAGCACGGTGCGCAGCACGCTGCCCTTGCCGCCGGTCAGCGGCGTGCCGCCGACCACGGTGGCCGCCACGCAGGTCAGCGCCAGGTCAGTGCCGTAGAGCACGGAGCCCGCGCGCATCTGGCAAACGAACATCGCCCCTGAAATGCCGGCCGCCAGGCCAAGAATGGCAAACGTGGAAAACTGACAGAGCCGGACATTGATGCCGGCGAGCGCCGCGGCGGTGGCATTGCCGCCCGTGGCGTACAGCGAGCGGCCGTAGGTGGTGTTCTTCATGACATACCAGGCCACGACCACGATGGCCGCGAAGATGTACGTCAGATAGGAGATGCCCAGGAAGGTGCCCTTGCCCATCCGCTCCACAAAGGTGTTGGAAGTCGCGATCATGTCGCCCGACGTGAACACCAGGCAAAAGCCCTTTACGATGGTGGACATGCCCAGCGTGGCAATGAACGCCGGGATCTTGCCCAGCACGATCACCAGCCCGTTGATCACGCCGATCAGCGTCGTGGTGCACAGCATCGCCAGGAAGGCGCCCAGTATGCCCAGGCCGCTGCTTCCCCAGGCGTTCAGCATGAAGCAGAAGAAGATCTGCGCCCAGGCGAAGTTCGAGGAAAGCGAAAGATCGAACGCGCCGGTGATGATGGCGATGGTCATCGCCAGGGCGGAAACGCCGTAGATTGAGGCGTCGATCAGCACGTTTTTGATGTTCGTCAGCGACACGAAGCTGGGCTTGAACAGGATCATGATGAAAATGAACGCCAGGAACAGCAGCAGCACCATGCGCTCCTTGATGAAGGTACGAACGCGCATCACTTCCTCACCTCCCTGAGCTTGGCCTTTTTGTTCACGGTGTCCAGTATGACCGCCGCGATGATGACCACGCCGCGCACGATCAGCTGCGCATTGGACTGCACGCTGAGGATGTTCAGCGCCGTGAGCAGGAAGCCCAGCACCAGCACGCCGAGAATCGTCTTGAGAATGGACCCGTCTCCGCCGGCCAGCGAAACGCCGCCGATGGCCACGCAGGCCATGGCGTCCAGCTCATAGCCCTGGCCCTGCAGTACGGACGCGGAATTCACGCGGGAAACCACCAGCACGCCCGCCAGTCCGGCGCACATGCCGCACAGCACATGGCTGATCGTGCGCACCTGGCCGACCCGGATGCCGGCCATCTTGGCGGCCTTCATGTTCGCGCCAAGGAAGTACAGGTTGCGCCCGAACTGCGTTCTGGTCAGTATCAGCTGCATGATGGCCGCGACCACCAGGAAGAAAATGACCGGCACCACGCCCACGCCGAATTCCTTGAACAGGCCGGATTTGTAGGCCGCCGCCTGAAACTGGCCCTTGACCACCGCCTGCGCCATCGCGCCGACGACAATCTGCATGGCAAAGGTGATGATAAAACTTTCGCCCATCCGCCCATTGACAACCGCGATGATCGCGCCGTTGACCAGGCCCACGGCCGCGCCGATGGCGATGCCGACGAACAGCACCAGCACCGCCGCGTAGGGCGAACAGACGCGCTCGGCCACGTTGGACGTCGCGTTGATGATCAGCATGGTCACGACCGCGGACAGCGAAATTGTGGAACCGATGGACAGATCCATGCCGCCGCCGATGATGGTGTAGGCCATGCCGATCGACGCGATGCCGATCGTGGAATAGGAGCGCAGGATGTTCAGTATGTTCCTGCCGGACAGGAAAACCGGACGGATCATGGTGGCCACCGCGGTAATGACCAGGATCAGCAGGATCATGCCCCACTCCCGCAGAAAGCCGACCACCTTCCTGCCGGCATCGTTGGATACGCCTTTCATTTTCGCTTCACCGTCCTTGTCAGTTCGCCACGGCCATAGCCATGACCGCCTCGGGCGTCGCCTCTTCGCGCGACAGCTCGCCCATCTTTTCGCCGCCCGACAGCACGATGACATGGTCGGACATGCCCAGCACTTCCGGCAGTTCCGAGGAAATCATGATGATGGCCTTCCCCTCTTCCGCCAGCTTGTTCATCAGCAGGTAGATCTCGTGCTTCGCGCCGACATCGATGCCGCGCGTCGGCTCGTCCAGGATGAGGATATCCACATCGGAAAACAGCCACTTCGCGAAGACGACCTTCTGCTGGTTGCCGCCCGACAGGTTCATGGCCAGCTGGCGGTTGGACGGGGTCTTGACATCCATGTCCCTGATGTACTGGTCCGCGAGCTCCATCTCCCTTTTCCGGGAGAGCAGCCTGCCCTTGCGGATCCTGGGCAGGTTGGTAACGGTGATGTTGCGGATCAGATCGTACATCAGCACCAGGCCGGTTTCCTTGCGGTCCTCCGTCAGCAGGCCGATGGAATTCGCTTTTCCCTCGGAGGTGGAGCGTATACTCACGCGCTTTCCCTTAACCTCGATGGTGCCCGACGTGCAGGGCTCCGCGCCGAAGATGGCCTCGGCAAGCTCGGTCCGGCCGGACCCCACCAGGCCCGCAAACCCCAGAATCTCGCCCCGGTGCAGCTCGAAGGAGATGTTGCGGATCACGCCCTCGCGGGTGATGTTTTCCGCCTTCAACACCACTTCGCCGATCTCGCAGTGCTTGCGCGGATATTCCGTATCCACGCTGCGACCTACCATGCGCTCGATGATTTCGTTGGTTGTAAATTCGCCGACGGGCCGCGTTTCGATCACTTTGCCGTCGCGCAGCACGGTCACGCGGTCCGCCAGCCGGAAAATCTCGTCCAGCTTGTGGGAGATGTAGATGAACGTGACGCCCTTCGCCTTCAGCTCCCGGATGATGCCGAACAGCTTTTCCGCCTCGCCGGTGGTCAGCGAAGAGGTGGGCTCGTCCATGACGACCAGCTTCACCCCATAGGAAAGCACCTTCGTGATCTCCACCAGCTGTTTCTGGGCGGCCGACAGGGCTTCCACCTTGTCGGTGGCCCTGAAATTGAAGCCGAAGCTGTCCAGCAGCGACTGCGCGTCGCTGTTGACGGCGCGCCAGTCCACCCGGCCCCGGTGGTTCTTCAAGCGATTGATATATATATTCTCAGCAACGGATAGCGTGTTGATGAGATTGCATTCATGAAAAATGAGCCCGATGCCCTTGCTCCGGGCATCGACGGTATTCCGGATAGTGGTCTTTTCGCCGTTCAGCCAGATTTCGCCGGAATCCGCCTGATGCACGCCGTTCAGCACCTTCATCAGCGTGGATTTCCCCGCGCCGTTCTCGCCCACCAGCGCATGAACCTCGCCGCGGCGCACGTCCAGGCTGACGCTGTCGAGCGCGGTGACGCCCGGAAACGTCTTGGTGATGTCTTTCATCTGAAGGATATAATCTTCCATATGGTTTCCCTCTCCTGCTCAAGGGTGATGGCATGGGACGGCGCCGCGTCCCATGCCGACGAGAAATTGACGCCAGCCGGACACATGGCCCGGCCGCGAACGGATGCCGCCCGCCCCGGGCGCGTCCGCAGAGATGTCGGAGGGGTTCCCCTCCTTCCCGCGCAGGCGCACCGGGGCGGTCGGTGTTCATTAAAGATCAGAACCAGTTGAATTCGTCCTTGGTGTCGGGATAGGCAACGGGCGTGGGCAGCTTGGTCCAGCCGGGCGTCGCGGTGCCCTGGATGACCGCGTACAGGGTCTCGACCGCCAGCTTGGCCTCGGCCACGGGATCCTGCGTGGAGCACGCGGACAGCCAGCCGTCGGCCATGGCGTCGTACAGCACCTGGTTGGAGCCCATGGCGATGATCGGCACATCGCCCGCCTGCAGGCCGGCGGCCTCCAGCGCGGACATGACGCCCGTCAGCATGCCGCCGTCATGGGAAACGATCACGTCGATCTTGCCGCCCTGGGAGCTTACGCCGTAGGCGTCCAGCATGGCGGTCATCTTGGTCATGCCCAGCTCAGCCTGGAAGTTGCAGTCCTGACGGTCCAGCCAGACATACTTCTCGTCCAGATCCTCGGCCAGCGCCTTGTTGATCTCAATGGTCTGCATGTGGCCGGCGGTGCCTTCAATGCCCACCAGGCTGCAGCCGTCCGGGAACATCTCCTTGATGGCGGCGGCCATGGCATGGCCGTGGGAGGCGGCGTCGGGCCCGACATAGTACTTCATGCCGACTTCATCGATCTTGTCGCCGGTATAGGCGTTCACGCCCACCCAGGCGATGCCGCTTTCGTTCAGGGCTTCAATGACGGGCAGCGCACCGTCAACGTCCGCCGGGAAGTACAGGAATCCGTCGTAGCCTTCAGCGATGGCCAGGTTGGCGTGCTCCAGCTGCTTCTGCTGGTTGCCCTCACCATCGAGGATGGTGATTTCCATGCCCAGTTCCTTCGCGGTGGCTTCCGCCGAAGGATCATACGCCGCACAGTACGGCGCCGTATAGTAGGCGTTGGACAGCATGATCTTCAGAGGCTTGTCCTCTGCGCAGGCAGAGCAAACCAGCGTCAGTACGAGAGCCAGGGTCAGCAGCAAGGTTACCAGTTTCTTCATGTGATTTCGCCTCTTTCTTTTATATCTTTTGCACTCCGTGCAAAGAAGTTCAATAAATTTAAACGTTTAAATATCTCTGCTAACAAAAACGGGCGTTCTTCCGCATCCCTGTTCTTCATCCTGCGAATACAAGTTCCCCCGCGCCAGATCCGAATCTACGGCCATGCCAAACCAGCATAAGTGTTATAATCTTAATGAAATTATATACGCTTTCGCACAATCTGTCAATACCTTTGTTTGGAATTGCCACAATTTATGTAATTCACTAAAATCATTTTAATAACGCCGCATCTGCCGCGCCGCCGGTCCTGGCGCGGGACGGTCGGGCGGCGAATCCTTGACAAACCCCGCCGCCACCCTCTATAATGAACCCGGGCGATAAGGTGCACGCCGCCCGGAACGGAGGGAATCAGATGGTTACCATGAACGATGTTTCCAGGCACGCGGGCGTTTCGGTGGCCACGGTTTCCAACGTCATCACCGGAAAGCGGACTGTCAGCGAGGACAAGCGTCGGCGCGTGATCGATTCCATCGATGCCCTCGGTTACCAGGTCAACCTGGTGGCACGCGGCCTGAAAACCCAGCGGACCTCCATCATCGGGCTGATCCTGCCGGACATCACCAAATTGTTTTTCCAGAACGTAATCGCCGGCATCATCGACGCCGCGTCCCAGAGCGGCTACCGCCTGAATATCCTTTCCAGCGATTACAACTTTGAAAACGAGCGCAGCCTGATCGACCTGCTGAAATCCAGCCGCGTCGACGGCATCATCCTGGATTCCTGCGTGCCGGAGGACCAGACGGCCCAGTGGCTGCAGGCGCTGGTGGCGGTGGACAGGAGCGGGACGCCCGTCGTCCTGTTGGAGAGCACCTTCCTGTCTTCGGAGATTTCCTCCGTAACGGTGGACAACGCCTGTTACAGCGGGATGATCACGCAGCACCTGCTGGATATCGGGCGCAGGCGGATCCTCTATCTGGCCGGCCCGCTGCAGCTCGAGCACGAGGGCGCGCGCCTGACCGGCTACAAGGACTGCCTGAAGCGCAACGGCATTCCCCACGACGCCGACCTGGAGAAGATGTGTTCGTTCATGTCGGAATCCGGCTATCTGGCGGTGGTGGAGGCGCTGAAGGACGGCATCCGCTTCGACGCCGTGCAGGCCTCCAACGATCAGGCGGCCATCGGCGCTCTGAAGGCGCTGCAGGAATACGGGCTGCGCGTCCCCCTGGACGTGGCGGTGACCGGCTTTGACAACCTTTTCCCCTCCACTCTGGTCACGCCCGCCCTCACCACCATCAGCATTCCCAATTACGATATGGGCGTCCAGGCCGTAAACGCGCTGGTCGGCCTGATCGGACACCCGGAGGCCCGGCCCGTCCAGCTGAAGCTGGATGCCAGTATGGTCATCCGCGCCTCCACCAGTCCGAACACCCAGACGGACTGGAACCTGAACGGCTGGTAAACGGCGGCGCGGGAACATCCGCCAAAAGCCGAGGCGCCGTGCGGCCCTGCCGGACCGCACGGCGCCTCTTTGTCCATTTGCCCGGAACCCGCCGCTATCGGGCGGCCGGCCCCGGACGGCGCAGGAATCAGAACCAGCTGTAATTGTCGACGTCCGCGGCATAGATGGGGCCGGTGGGCGTGTACACCCAATGGTCCACCTCTTCGCCCTTGATCAGCTTGTCCAGCATCTCGACGCCCAGACGGCCCTCGGTAAAGGGATCCTGCGCCACGGAAGCGTAGAGCTCGCCGCTCTCCAGCTTTTCGCGGACGATCAGATCCTGGCCCTGGCAGATGATGCCCAGCTTGCCCAGATAGCCCATGGAATCCAGCGCGGAATAGGCGCCCTGGAACATGCCGCCGTCCTGGGTGACCACCAGGTCGATCTGCTTGCCGTACTTGGTCAGCAGGTCCTCCATGATCGTCATGGCCTTGGAGGGATCGAAGTTGGCATACTGGTGATCGTTCAGGATGACCACATCGGAGCCCTCGATGATCTCCTCGATGCCCTGCGTCAGATGGGTGGTATAGCTGGAGCCCGCGGCACCCTCGATGTAGGCGATGTTCTTGGTCTCGGTCTCGTTGTTCTCGAAATACTCCAGAATCAGGCGGCCCAGCCAGCGGCCGATTTCCACCTCGTCGGAGGCGACCATGCAGGGCACCTGATCGACGACGGAATCATCCACGATGGTGTTCAGCGCCACCCAGGGCAGACCGGTGCTGTTCAGGTACTCGACGACCTGCGGCGTGGAGGCCTGGTCGCCCGGCCAGTAGATCAGCGCGTCGAAGCCGTCGGCCACGGCGGCCTTGAACTGGGAAAGCTGCTTGTCGGCGTTTTCCTCGCCGTCCACGATCTGGATCTCATAACCCAGCTTGTCGGCGGTCTCCTTGACGGCCGCCTGCAGCGGCGAGCCATAGGGGGCGGTGTAGTAGGCGCTGGACATGAAGATCTTGCCCTCGGCAAACGCGCCGGCTGCCAGTACCAGCAGAAGGACCAGGGTCAGTGACAGGATTTTCTTCATCGGGTTTTTCCTCCTTCTTATATTTGTGAGCCGCACCCGCGGCAAACAATATCGCTCATCGTTTCTGTCGCTGGTTGGCGAACGCGTCCAGTACGATAACGGTGATCAGCACGATGCCGCGGATGAACTTCTGCATCGATCCTTCGACGCCCAGCATCGTCATGGCGTTGAACATGATCGCCATCAGCAATAGGCCCACCACCGTCTTGTGCACGCCGCCGCTGCCGCCGGCCATGCTGGTACCGCCGATGACCGTGGACGCCACGCAGTACAGCGCCAGATCGGAACCGTAGGGCGCCCAGCCCGCCATGATGCGGGAGGCGTACATAATGCCCGACAGTGCCGCGCAGCCGCCCAGCAGCACGAAGATGATAAATTTGTAGAACACCACATTGATGCCGGACATCCGCGACACTTCGTAGTTGCCGCCGGTGGCATAGATGCCGCGGCCGAAGCGGGTCTTTTTCAAAAACCACATGAACACCAGCAGCACCGCCAGGAACACCATCGGCGCGGTGCCGATGCCAGCGATTTCAAACGCGCCGAAGGCCTTCAGCGCCTCGTTGGTCGTGTTGATCGGCTGGGCGTCCGTCACCACGTAGGCAAGGCCTTTGATGGCCGTCATGGTGCCCAGCGTGGCCACGAAGGCCGGCATATGCACGCAGGCCACCAGCAGGCCGTTGAAGGCGCCGAATATCGCGCCGCAAATCAGCGTGAGGATGACCGCCGGGGCAAAGCCCAGGCTGTTGCAGACCATGCAGCACAGCACCGTGGACCAGGCGAAGGTCGAGCTGACGGACAGGTCTACTTCAGCGCAGATGATGGCGGTGGTCATGGCGCAGGCCGTGATGCCATAGATGGCGCATTCGTTGATGATATTGCAGATGTTCGCCCAGCTGACGAAAACCGGCTTATAGAAAACCATGAAGATCAGGAACAGGACCATGATCAATGAAACCGCGTTCTCCAACAGCAGGGTAATGATGCGGTCCCGGCCAATGCTATGTCCTTTCATTCGCCATCCACCTCTCTTTAATCTGCTTGTTCCACAGATCCATCGCAACCGCCAGGATGATCAACAGGCCCTTGACAATCTGCTGGTGATAGGCCGTGATGCCCAGTATGTTCAGCGCGTTGCTCATGATGCCCAGCACGATCGCGCCGATGAACGTCCGGAATACCGATCCCTTGCCGCCGCCGGCGCTGGTGCCGCCGACCACCACGGCGGCAATGGCGTCCATCTCATACGCCAGTCCGGCCGTCGGGTTGGACGAAGTGACGCGGGAACACAGCAGGATGCCGGCAAAGCTGGCCAGCACGCCGGAGATGACGTAGAAACTGACCCTGCGCCGCTTGATGCGGATGCCGCTCATCTTCGCGGCGTCCATGTTGGTGCCGATGAAACAGACGTGGCGGCCGTAGGCCGTGTCCTTGAGGATGAATTCCAGGATGATCGTGATCGCCAGGAACAGGATGATCGGCCAATAGCCGCGCCCGATGGTCTTGAAGAAGCCATCGGAAACCCGGCCCGCGATGAACAGGCCGTTGGACGGGAACAGCGCGATGGAGGCCACTACCACCTGCATGCCGTAGGTGATGATAAACGCCTCGCCGGCGCGGCCGTTGATCATCGATATCAGCGAACCGTTCACCAGGCCCACCGCGAAACCCGCCAGCAGCGCCAGGAAGATCGCGAGGAACTCGTTCATGCCGCTGTTGATCGAGATGATGGTGATGACGCCCGCCAGCGAAACCGTGGAGCCCACGGACAGATCGTACGCGCCGCCGATGATGCAGTAGGTGATGCCGCAGGCCACGATGCCGATGACCGCGTTCTGCCGCAGCACGTTCACCAGGTTGCTCCAGGATATGAAATTGGGCTCGATGAAACCGGTCACGATGATCAGGAGAATGATGACCATCAGTATGCCGTTGTTGAGCATCAGGTTCATCACAGAACGCCGATTGATTCTTTCCTTCAACACCCGCACCTCCCGTCAGTCAATCGCGAGCTGCATGACGCGATTGGCGTTTTTGTCCTCGCCCGTCAGCTCGCCCTTGATCCGGCCTTCGTGCATCACCAGGATGCGGTCTGACATGCCCAGCACCTCGGGCAGTTCGGAGGAAATCATGATGATTGCCTTGCCCTGCTCCGTCAGCTGGTTCATCAGACAGTAGATTTCGTATTTCGCACCCACGTCGATGCCGCGCGTCGGCTCATCGAGGATCAGTATGTCCGCGCCGGAAAACAGCCACTTGGCCATGACCACCTTCTGCTGGTTCCCGCCGGAGAGATTGTTCACCGTCTGGTGGACGGATGGCGTCTTGATGCTCAGCTTTTCCACGTATTCCCCGGCCACGCCGGCTTCTTTCCGCCGGTCCAGCAGGATGCCCCGGCTGACGGATTTCAGCTTGGTGATGGTGATGTTGCGGATCAGGTCCATATCCAGCATCAGTCCGGTTTCCTTGCGGTCCTCGGTGAGCATGCCGATGGAATTTTCCATGCCCTCCGCCGTGGTGCGGATCACTTTTTTCTGGCTGTTGATGATGATTTCGCCGGATTCGGCGGGGTCCGCCCCGAACAGCGCCTCCGCCAGTTCCGTGCGCCCGGCGCCGACCAGGCCCGCGATGCCCAATATCTCGCTGCGGTGCAGCTGGAAACTGATGTCGTGCAGTTTCTTGCCGCGGTTCAGGTGCTTGACTTCCATCACCACCTCGCCGGGAACCGCCGTGCGCTTCGGGTACTCCATGCTCAGCGATCGCCCGACCATCATTTCAATGATCTGTTCGCGGGAGATATCGCGCACGTCGCTCTCGCCCACGATCCGGCCGTCGCGCATGACGGAAACCGGGTCGCAAATCTGGAACACCTCTTCCAGCTTGTGGGAAATGTAGATGACGGTGATGCCGTCTTCCCGCAGCCGCCGGATGATCGGGAAGAACAGCTCCACTTCGTTCTTCGTCAGCGAGGAGGTCGGCTCGTCCATGACGATGATCTTGGCGTTCAGCGAAAGCGCCTTCGCGATCTCCACCAGCTGCTGTTTTCCGGTGCCGATGGTCTTGACCTGCACCTTGCTGCTCTCGGTCAGGCCCACCATCTTCAGGTACTTGTCGGCCTCGG
>JAFWBZ010000253.1 GCA_017537105.1 Clostridia bacterium
CACCATCTACACGATTCACAATCTCCAGTACCAGGGCCTCTTCCCCATCGACATGATGGAGGATCTGCTCTATCTGGGTCCGTGGGCCTATACCAGCGACGCGCTGGAGTTCTTCGGAATGTGCTCCTGCATGAAGGGCGGCATCGTGTTTGCCGACGAGGTCACCACGGTCAGCCCCACCTATTCCCAGGAGATCCAGACCGCCTACTACGGCGAGCGCCTGGACGGTCTGCTCCGCTCTCGCGTCGATCACCTGAACGGCATTTTGAACGGCATCGACACCGCGGAGTACGACCCCGAGCACGACCCCTCCATCGTACAGACCTACACGGCGGAGACCTTCGACAAGAAGGTGGAGAACAAGCTGGCGCTGCAGCGCGAGCTGGGTTTGACCGTGGACGCGGAGATCCCGATGATCGCCATGATCTCCCGCCTGTCGGGCCAGAAGGGTCTCGACCTCGTGGAGTGCGTGCTTCCCGAGATCATGAACACCGGCGCGCAGCTGGTGGTGTTGGGCATGGGCGAAAGCCGCTATGTCGATCTGTTCAGCTGGGCCCAGTGGAAGTATCCGAACCAGGTTTCCGCCAACTTCCAGATGAATCACGTGCTCGCGCACAAGATTTACTCTGCAGCGGACCTGTTCCTGATGCCCTCGCTGTTCGAGCCCTGCGGACTCTCGCAGCTGATCTCCCTGCGCTACGGCACGCTGCCCGTGACCCGCGAGACCGGCGGCCTGCGCGATACCGTGCTCGCGTACAACGAATTCACGGGCGACGGCAACGGCTTCACCTTCCTGTACTACAATGCGCATGACATGCTCCACGTCATCGAGAACGCGGTTCGCATGTTCCATGAGCAGCGCGAGATCTTCAACGGGCTGGCCATTCGCGCCATGAAGGGCCAGTACGGCTGGGATCAGTCCGCCAGCAAGTATCTGGAGCTGTACAGGAAGATGGTCGCGGACTTGATTCCTGCCGAGGCTGCGAAGAAGCCCGCCCCCAAGGCCGCTGCGCCGAAGGCGGAGGCGGAAGCCCCGGCCGAGAAGCCTGCCAAGCCCGCCGCAAAGAAGCGCGCGCCGAAGGCGGAGGCCAAGGCGGAGCCGGCGGAATCCCCCAAGAAGCCTGCGACGCGCAAGAAGGCGGTCAAGGCAGAGGCGGAACCGGCGGAAAAGAAGCCCCGCGCTCCGCGCAAGAAGAAGGCGGAAACCGCCGAATAACCCCCTACCGGCACCATGAATAACCGATGGATGCGTTCATCGGTTATTCTTTTGACGGTTTTCACCGGGCGTTCCCGTGCGCGGGATGCGCCGGAAAACATCGCAAGAGGTGATTCGCGCATGGACAATCGCGACGAGATCATTCGAACCCAAATGGATGTCATCGGCACCCTGATCAACAACAGCCTCCGAAATATCGGCAGCGACCTGTGGGGCGAGGAAACGCCCACCCGCAAGCCGTCTTCCCCCGCCCCATCCGGCATCGATGCGGGAAAGAGCCGGGAGAATCCTGCGCCCAGGCCCGTCGCCCAGGCCGCCGACCAGGGCGAAGCCGAGGCGGAGCCGGAAGCGCCGCCCGAGGACATCAACGACCTGAAGGCGGAGCTGAATGAACTGATTGGCCTCGGGGGCATCAAGAAGGAAGTCAACAACCTTATCAACATGGTCACCATCCATAAGCTCCGCCAGCAGAACGATCTGAAGACGGTGGATATGTCTCTGCACATGGTGTTCACCGGAAATCCGGGCACCGGCAAGACCATGATCGCCCGCATCATGGCGCGCATCTACAGGAGCCTGGGCGTGCTCAGCAAGGGACGCCTGGTGGAGGTGGACCGTTCCGGTCTGGTGGCGGGCTATGTGGGCCAGACGGCCACCAAGACCAGCGCGGTCATCGAAAAGGCGCTGGGCGGCGTGCTGTTCATCGACGAGGCCTACGCGTTGAATGGCAAATCGGAGAACGACTTCGGCCAGGAAGCCATCGACACGCTGCTGAAGGCCATGGAGGATCACCGGGAGGACCTGGTGGTCATCGTGGCGGGCTACGATGGGCTGATGGAAAAGTTCATCCACTCCAATCCGGGCCTGGAATCCCGCTTCAACCGCTATCTGCACTTCGATGACTACAGCATCGACGAGATGCTGGCCATACTGGATCTGAATGTGAAGAAGGGACAGTACAGGTTCACGGAAGACGCGAGGGAGGCGGCCAGGGCCTACATCGAGGCGGCCAACACCAGCTCCATCTCCTTCGGAAACGCGCGTGGCGTCCGCAATCCCTTCGAGAGACTGCTGGTCGCCCAGGCGAATCGTCTGGCGCAATCGCAGGAGCTCTCCAAGGACGACCTGATGATCATCACCGCCGAGGACGTGCAGGCGGCCCGGGATTCCGATGAAAAGATGATCGCTGCGGAGAAGGCCCAGCAGGCGCTGATCCAGTCCGCCGAGGACACCATCGCCGAGCTGACCGCGCTGGCCAAGAACATCCCCGTCACCCTCGATCC
>JAFWBZ010000254.1 GCA_017537105.1 Clostridia bacterium
CCGAGGAGTTTGTCAATAGTCTGAATGGAGCTGCCTAAAACGAGGCAGCTCCATTGTCGTTGAAAGAGGCACTCAATGAGGAGCACACACAACTCCTCCTCGCATTGAGCATCACTTTGTATACTTGTCAAACCAGCCCGTGATTTCCTCCAGGCGGCGGAGCCGGTGCGGCGGCTTGCCGGTGCGGGAGAGCTCATGGTTTTTGCCGTGGAATACGACCATCCTGGCGGGAACCTGCAGATAGACCAGAGCGGTATAGAGCTGATAGCCTTCGGCGATGGGGCAGCGGTGATCCTCTTCGCTGTGGATGATGAGCGTCGGTGTCTTTGCGCTGCTGACATACTTCAGCGGGGATACCTCCCACATTTCCGCAAAGCCCTTTTCGGAATACGGATCCGCGCTGGAGACCTCAAAATTGGAGATCGGCGGGATATCGCTGATGCCGTACATCGTCACCCAGTTGGAAATGCTGCGCTGCGTGGCGATGCAGCAGAACCGATCGGTATGTCCCAGGATCCAGTTGCTCATGTAGCCGCCGTAGGAGCCGCCGGTGCAGCACAGCTTCTTGAGATCGATGGCCGGATACGTCTCCAGCACCTTGTCCGTAAAGGCCATGATCTGGCGGTAGTCGATGCTGCCCCATTGCAGATCCAGGTAGGAGAAGGCGTTCCCTCTGCCATCGGAGCCGTGGGGATTGCAGAAGAACACGATGTATCCCCTGGCCGCCCATGCCTGCATTTCATGGAAGAATATGGGGCCATAGGCGCACTTGGGTCCGCCGTGAATGTCCAGCACAGCGGGATACTTTTTCCGGGGATCATAGTCTTCCGGCAGGAGCACCCATCCATCGATCTCTTCGCCGTCCAGCTCTGCCATCAGGGGCTGCGGCTGCGCCACATAGACGTCCTTCAGCACCTCCGCGTTCCAGGATGTCAGACAGCGGACCCCGTCCTCTTCCGCGCGGTACAGTTCAGGGAGCTTCATGTCGAACATGCCCGCAAAGATGACCTTTCCCTCGTGCACGTCGTAATCGCTGAGAAGCCCTGCAGTGGAAACGACGGTTTCGATCGCGCCGTCCAGGCCGATGCGCTTCAGCTTGCAGCCGTCTCTGTCCAGAGCGGGGAAGTAGACGAAACTGCCATCTGCCTTGGTGAAGCGGGAAGCGCCGTATTCCACGTCCGTCAGCATCTCGTTTCCAAGGCTCTCGTCTGCGTCGCAGAGGAGCTTCAGCTCCCGGGATTGGGGATCAAAGGTATAGAAGCGCGGGTTTTCATTGTCCCCAAAGCGCTTTCCATCCGCTCCGATCACCACCAAAGTGTCCGCGATCCACTCAATGCCGTAGATGATCAGGCGCGGCCCCAGGACTCGATGGGTCTTTCCCGTCTCCAGATCCAGGTGGTACAGACAATCCCGGTTGGGGCGGCGATTCCGGTAAGTAACGCCGCTGAAATAAACGTCCTTCCCATGAACGCGGAAAGTGCCCACGTCTGTGTTTTTCCCGGTCAGGCGGCGGAGCTTGTTTTCCTTGACCTGGTAGAGGAACAGTGCGCTGCGCTTCCCCTGGATCAGGCCGCGGCCATTGAAGACGAAGGGGGATTCCGTCAACACCTCGTAGTCCTTCTCCTCGCCGAGCTTCTCCAGCGTCTTCTTCTTTTTGTCCCCTTCCAGGAGGTACAGATCAGGATTCGCCGTGCTGATTTCCCCGGTCATCAGCAGGTTTCCGTCCGCCAGTCGCTTGAAGCTGCCTGCGTCCAGCGGAAGCTCATAGGCCTTTTCCGCCTCGCCGCCGGTGAGGGGCAGCCGATACAGCACGGTGGATGCCCCTTTTTCTTCCCCGTCCTTCTCCTTTTTCTTTTCGTCGCGCCGGTCCGTGGCGAACAGAAGGTGCGCTTCGTCCTCAAAGAAGAATTCCCCGATTTTGCCGTCGCTGACCATAAGGCGATCGCTGTCTCCGACGCGCAGCCGCAGCCTGCTGACATATTCTTTCTTTTCGCGGTCGATTCCGGTCAGAACATATGCCAGCTTCCCGCCGTCCGGGGAAAAGGTCAGCGAGGAAAGCATCCGAAAATCCATAAAGGTGTCCAGCTTGATCTTTTTCATGGTGTTCTCTCCTCTTTCGGTCGTCCGATTGCAGTCCCCATGGCGTGATTCCAGATGTCGCACGGCGCTCTCCGCTGCTTTCGCACACTCGGCCCGGGCCCTGGTGCTTGAACGGACAAATCCGCCAATATGGATTCCATGGATTTCATCCGCGGCACCGACGCCGCTGCTGCCTTCATCGGCATTGTCTGCACGCCCATGGCAAGAAGTCTATCATGGAATTCCACATTTTTCAATACTTTTCAGCGGCCCGGGAAGCATTCTTTGCGCTGCCTGCTTAACCTGCGATTGGCAAGTGCCGCTTTCACGATGTTTGGGCTGCATCACTGCACAAAGCCACTCGATTCGGATGAGTTGTGCATTCCCGGGGCGGAATGCGCTGGATCGATTTACGCCTTGCCTTGATTCATGCGAATATGGTACAATAGGGGGGCATCAAGAAATGTGCACGTCGAAAAACAGAGGTGCACAGCGCAAAAGAGGAATGATGAAACAATGAAGCGCAGTGAAATCAAGCGACAGGCGCGGAGTCACCTGAAGCGGCACTATGTGCTGATCGTCCTGCTGTGTGCCGTTTCCATTTTCCTGGGCACGGAGTTTACCAACGTGGTGGACAACGCCCAGACGTGGTACGACATTGTAACCAATCAGCCCACGGAGCTGAGAGCCCTCGACGCAAAGGAAAACCGCGGCAGCCTGCAGAAGATCTTCAACGATCTGATCGAGGACAATCTGGAGGCGGGCTACGAGGAGACCGCGGAACGCGTGCGGCAGCTGCAGACCCAAGCGGACGGAAACTCCATGCTGGGGCGCAGCCGCGGAGTGCTGGCGGCGCTGGTGAACAACATCAATTCCGGCCATCTGTATACGATTTTGATCACCTCCCTGCACAGCGTCATCCATTCCAGGCAGGCGGCGGCGATCCTCATGATTCTGCTGGCGCTGGCCGTGCAGGCCTGCGTCTGGATATTCCTCCGCAACGTCTATGGCGTGGTGCTGCGCAGGGCAAGCCTGGAGACGCGGATCTACAGCGCCTATCCCCTGAGCCACCTGCTCTTCCTCCGGCATGTCCGCCGGTGGCTGCGGGCGTCGCTGACGATGCTGCTGGTCTCGGTCCAGGAAATGCTGTGGTGGATCACCATCGTCGGAGGGGCAATCAAGCACTATTCCTACTTCCTGGTGCCCTTCATCGCTGCGGAGAACCCGGATATCAGGCCCCGGCAAGCCATCCGGCTGTCCCGGCAGATGATGGACGGCCACAAGCGGGAGTGCTTCCTGCTGGAGCTGTCCTACCTGGGCTGGACGCTGCTGGGCTTTGTGACCTTTGGCCTGGTGCAGGTGCTGTGGACGGTGCCCTACCGCGTGGTGGGCTACACGGAGTTTTACGTCGCAGTGCGCGCAGAGGCTTTGGGAAAGGGCATTCAGGGCGCAGAGCTGCTGAACGACGAGCGCCTGTACGCGCCCGCGCAACCGGAGGAACTGCACAGGCGATATTCCGAGATTGCCCGACACGAGGCGATCATAGAGGAGGACATCGTGGAACTGGCGCCCGTCCAGCGCTTCTTTGCCCGGAACTTCGGCATTTGGACCGCCAGCCTGGAGGAGAAGAAAGTGTTCAGCCGCCAGGAGGGCCTGCGCCAGCAGACGAAGGTGGGCAGGCGGGAGCTGAACGGCGAGGCCTATCCCGACCGGCTGAACCCGCTGTGGAAGAAGGCGGCCAACGCGCTCAGCGGAAAGACCAGCTATCTGATGCCCTGCACGGTCTGGTCTCTGGTGGTTGTGTTTTTCGCCTTCTGCCTGGTGGGCTGGGTGTGGGAAGTCAGCCTGCACCTGATCAGCGACGGGGAATTCGTCAATCGCGGCGCGCTGCACGGCCCCTGGCTGCCGATCTACGGCGGCGGCGTGGTGATGATCGCGGTGCTGCTGTACCGGTTCCGCAAAAGGCCCGCGCTGGAGGCCGTACTGATCCTCGTGCTGTGCGGTTTCGTGGAATACATGACCTCCTACTTCATGGAGCTGTCCCGGGGAATGCGCTGGTGGGACTACACCGGCTACTTCCTCAACCTGAATGGCCGCATTTGCGGCGAAGGGCTGGCCGTGTTCTGCATCGGCGGCATGGCGGCGATCTATCTGCTGATGCCGCTGATCGACGCGATGGTGACCCGGATCAAGCCGAAAATCCTCATTCCCGTTTGCATCGTGCTGATCGCGGTGTTCGCAGGCGATCTGGTCTACTCCCACTTCGTACCCAACGTGGGCAAGGGCATCACGGATTACGCGTCAGCGGCGATTCCATCGGGCGGGGATGCTGCATACCGCGTCGATGTCGCGGCGGCGGACGATCTCGGATGAAGTGAGCGATCATACCAATGCGGGCCGGGCGCATCATATGAATATTGTCCTCGGGAATTCCGGTGCATTGTTCAAGGGCGCCGCGATGGCAGAAGAGGGATCCGCGCGCCTTTGATGTGTGCGACGCGTGAAGGCCTCGCATGCTTGGCCTTTGCCCGTTTATGGAATCGGAGAGCGCGATAGCACAGTGTGACAACCGACAGGTTTGCGGGTCTACGCTTCGTAGGTTGCCTTCTTTGGAGAAATGTGTTAGCGTTGGTTCCACAAGGGGTGAAGGCAATGGATAACTATGTGACCGGCGCCACGATCCGGAGCTTGAGAGAGGGCAAAGGCATGACGCAGGAGGAGCTGGCGGCGTGCATCCATGTGAGCGCCAAGGCGGTGAGCAAATGGGAAACGGGGAAGGGCTTCCCGGATATCAGTCTGCTTGAACCGCTGGCAAAAGCGCTGGATATTTCCGTGATCGAGTTGCTGTCCGGGGAGGATGTCCGGAATCAAAACCGCGCCTTCAACATGCTGAAAAGCGTCTGGTATGTCTGTCCTGCCTGCGGCAATGTGATCTGCGCGACGGGAGAAGCGGTGATCAGCTGCTGTGGGATCGTGCTGCCGCCGCTGGAGCCTGAGCCCGCAGACGAAAGCCATCCATTTCATACGGAATTCATAGAGGACGAAATCTACGTCTCCCTGAACCATCCCATGACCAGGGAGCATTACATCTCGTTCCTGGCAGCGGTGTCGGATCAGGGAATGCAGATCGTCAAGCTCTATCCGGAGGGCGGCGCGGAAGCGAGGTTCAAGCGCAGCCGGGTGAGAGACCTCTGCGCCTGCTGCAATCGACACGGACTGTTCCGCCTGACGCCGCCCCGGAGGAGCGAACGGCTGCAGTCCTGATCGGAGGCACAAGAGGCGAATCGGAGAGGACGGCTGCATTGAATGCTGCGCAAGGGGGCAGAATCCAGAGATATTGGATTTCAACCGGGCTTGAAACGGAGAAGAAGATCGATGAGCAAATATGAGCCCTTATGGAAGTGGATCGCGGCAAACAAAAGGGAAAGCTTCAAGCTGACCTGGGCCGAGATCGAAGCGATAGCGGGCGTTCCGATAGACCACTCCTTCCTCAATTTCAAAAAAGAGCTGCTGGAGTATGGATTTCGGGTTGGAAAGATTTCCATGAAGGAACAAACCGTTGCCTTTCAAAGAGAAGAATAAATCGGTATGATGGAGGAAGCCATGGTAGAACTGAGGGCCATTGCGGAGGATAACTTTCTTGACGCCTTTCGTCTTGAGCTTGCGCCGGGGCAGGAGCGCTTTGTGTCCCACCCGATCCGGAGTCTTGCGCAGGCTTACGTCTACAGGGAACAGTGCCAGCCGTTCGGCATCTACGCGGACGGGAAGATGGTCGGATATGTCATGGTCATCTATGACTACGATGTCCCGGAGTATGACATCTGGCACATGATGATCGACAGATCCGCACAGGGACGCGGTTACGGCAGCGCCGCTCTGGATCGGGTGCTCGACTATATCCGGACAAAGCCGTTTGGAGATTCCGACAGGGTGGCCCTGACCTGCAATAAGGACAATCCGGCGGCGAGAAAGCTCTATGAACGCAAGGGCTTTCGCGCGACGGGGGTCGAGGATGAGGACGAGACAGAGCTCGCCATGACGGTCAACTGACATATGGATTCGCCTCTTGCCCGCATATTTCCGCAAGTCACAGGCTGACGCGTGGACATATGCGGGTTTGTGCGTTCAACGGCTTTCGGAGCGGCGCAAGAGGGTGATCGTTAATAACTAATCTCAATCTAAATTACAACCCTCTGCGGGCATCTTTTCCGCCCTGCCGTTGCTTCACTTCGGTCAACGATGCGCTGCATCGCCTTCCTCCGTTCAGCTTAGGCAGAACGGAAAAATTGCTCCGCATAAGTTCACTTTCAGATTGAGCTTAGTATAAGCAGATCGATCGGGCGCGCGGGGAAAGCACGGATGTGTACAGCGACAGCAAATCCAATATCCCGGCACAATTGGCATCGCACTCCATACGGGGCAAGTCATACCGCTGACTTTGCTCTGTCAACGATCGTGAAGGCGAAGGACACACACGCACCCTCCCGATGAACCCTTTGACACAGCTTAACAGCAGCACAGCCCGACCCGTCTTCATTGATTCCTCGTTATTGTTTTTCCAATACATGGTGCTCTTTGTGATGCTTTTTCTTGATCAGCATAATTGAAAGATATTTCTGTATCTGTTATAATGCTATTATAATATGCAACTGAAACAGATACGATTTATGATAGGGAATGCCTATGATTACAATTAAGCCGAAGTGGCAGATGTCCGAGGAGGACATCAAGCTGCATTACATCACCCCGGCCATCACGGCAAAGTGGGGCCTGGATCGCATCACCATGGAGACGAAGATCACCGACGGGCGCATCAACCTGCGCGGCAACCTGGTGGCGCGGGAGAAGCCCAAGCGGGCGGACTATATCCTCTATATCAACGCCAACAACCCCATCGCCATTGTCGAAGCCAAGGACAACAATCACAGCGTCTCCCACGGTTTGCAACAGGCTATGGAGTATGCGCAGATGCTGGATGTTCCCTTCGCCTACAGCTCCAACGGCGACGGCTTCTGCGAGCATGACTTCCTCACCGGCCAGGAGCGGCAGCTTGCCCTGGACGAATTCCCGTCTCCCGATGAGCTGATCGCCCGGTTCAAGCGCGGCGCGAACGACGGCAGCGGCCTGAACGACGCCGAGCAGGCCATGATCCGTCAACCCTATTACAGCGGCATGAACGTCTATCCGCCCCGCTACTACCAGCGCATCGCCATCAACCGCACGCTGGACGCCATCGCGCGGGGCCAGAACCGCATCCTGCTGGTGATGGCCACGGGCACGGGCAAGACCTACACGGCCTTCCAGATCGTCTACAGGCTTTTGAAGAGTGGCGTGAAGCACAAGATACTCTACCTGGCCGACCGCAACATCCTCGTGGATCAGTCCATTCAGCAGGATTTCGCGCCGCTGGAAAAGGTGATCCACAAGATCAACGTCGCGAACGACGACCGCACCACCATCACCTCCCACGAGGTCTACTTCTCCCTGTACCAGCAGTTGGTGGGCGACGATGACAAGGAGCATTTCAGCGAGCTCTTCTCCCCGGATTTCTTCGACCTGATCATCGTGGACGAGTGCCACCGCGGCTCTGCCAAGGAGGAGAGCCGCTGGCGGCGCATCCTGGAATACTTCTCCAGCGCCACGCAGATCGGCATGACGGCCACGCCCAAGGAGACGAAGTATATCTCCAACATCAACTACTTCGGCGAGCCGGTCTACACATACAGCCTGAAGCGGGGCATCGAGGACGGCTTCCTCGCGCCCTTCAAGGTCATCGGCATCACCACGGACATCGGCGAGGGCTGGCGGCCCCGGCGCGGCCAGCGGGATGTCAACGGCGTGGTGATCCCCGACCGGGTGTATACCAACAGCGATTACGACTACAACATCATCCTGGAGGACCGCATCAACCAGGTCGCCAGCGAGATTACCGCATATCTGAAAAGCACGGACCGGATGCAGAAGACCATCGTGTTCTGCGCTAACGAGGAACACGCCGAGCGCATGCGCAACGCGCTGGTGAATCTGAACGCGGACATGTGCAAGGAGAACCCGGACTACGTCGTGCGCATCACCGGCAGCGACGATTACGGCAAGAAGAAGCTGGACTATTTCATCTCCGTCCGAGAACCATATCCCGTCATCGCCACCACCTCACAGCTGCTTTCCACCGGCGCGGACTGCAAGATGACCAAGCTGATCGTGCTGGACAAGATGATCGGCTCCATGACGGAATTCAAGCAAATCATCGGTCGCGGCACGCGCCTGCGGGAGAAGGAGGGCAAGACCCACTTCACGGTGATGGACTTCCGCCGGGTGAGCCGCCTGTTCGCGGACCCGGACTGGGACGGCCCCATCGAGATCGTGGACGGCTTCGATCCAGAGCGCCCGCCGAAGGAGCCGAAGCTGCCAAAGGGCCCTGACGACACACCGCCGAAGGAGCCCGCCACCAAGCCCATTGTGGATGCCCGGGGCTGCCAGGTCCACATCATCAACAAAATGGTTTCCGTCTACGACGCCGACGGAAAGCTGCTCCGCCAGGAGAGCATCGTGGATTACACGAAGGAGAACATCGTCGGGCAGTACGCCTCCCTGGACGGCTTCATCCGCGAATGGTCGGCCCAGCAGAAGAAGGAGACCATCCGGGATCTGCTAAAAGAGCGCGGCATCGACCTGGACGCCATGAAGGCGGAGCAGGGGATGGAGGACGTGGACGACTTCGATTTCATCTGCCACGTCGCCTTCGACGCCAAGCCCCTGACCCGCCGGGAGCGCGCCAACAACGTGAAGAAGCGCGACTTCCTCAGCCGCTACACCGGCCCGGCCCGCGAGGTGCTGGAGGCGCTGCTGGAGCGCTACATGAATACCGGCGTCTATGAGATCGAAAAGACCGAGATATTGAAGCTGGACCCCTTCAAGCGCATGGGCAAGCCCTCCCGCCTCGCCGCGCTGTTCGGCGGGAAGGACGGCTATCTGAAGGCCGTGCGGGAACTGGAAGAAGAAATATACAGAATAGGATGACGCACAAATGAGCACGCTTTCCACATTCATCAAGCGCCTGCGCGACATCATGCGCAACGACGCCGGCGTCAACGGCGACGCCCAGCGCATCGAGCAGATCGCCTGGATGCTGTTTCTGAAGGTCTACGATTCCAAGGAGGAGGATTGGGAACTGGACGAGGATGACTACCAGTCCATCATCCCCAACGACTGCCGCTGGTGCAACTGGGCCCACGACGACGGCTCCGGGCGCGTGCCCACCGGCGACACGCTGCTGGATTTCGTCAACAACCGCCTGTTCCCGACGCTGAAAACGCTGCCGGTGTCGGCGGACATGCCCGTGAAGAAGTCCGTCGTCCAGTCGGTGTTTCAGGATGCCAACAACTACATGAAGGACGGCGTGCTGCTGCGTCAGGTCATCAACGTGATCGACGAGCTCGATCTCAACGACTATGAAGAAGTCCACGCCTTCGGCGAGATCTACGAAACCCTGCTGCATGAGCTGCAATCGGCTGGTTCCTCGGGCGAATTCTACACGCCCCGCGCGGTCACACAGTTCATGGCGAAGATGATCCGGCCGAAGCTCGGCGAGACCATGGCGGACCTGGCCTGCGGCACGGGCGGCTTCATCACCAGCTGGCTGAACGAGCTGGAGCCGCAGATCCAGACCACCGACGATCAGGAGAAGTATGCCCGCTGCATCTATGGCATCGAAAAGAAGCAGTTTCCCTACATCCTCTGCGTCACCAACCTGCTGCTGCACGGCATCGACGAGCCCAACGTCTACCACGGCAACGCGCTGACGATCCACAATCTGCTGGATTACACCGTCGACGAGTCTTTCTCCGTCCTCCTCATGAATCC
>JAFWBZ010000255.1 GCA_017537105.1 Clostridia bacterium
AGCACCATGGGCTCGACCAGGAAGGGATAGAAGGCGTCGCCCTTGAGTTCCTTGGCTTTGGCGAACAGCTCGCCGAAGTCATAGAAGGACATCGCCTTGAAGTCGTCCAGGCTGTAGCCCAGCTCGTTTAAGAGGGTCACGTTCACGTCCCAGGTGTTCTGGGTGGCGGTGTCCTTGAAGCCGTTCACGGCGTAGATGCCCATGCCCTCGGCGCCCTCGATGGTGGCGGCCTGCATCAGGCTCTCGGGGATGGCGGCGGTCAGGTCCGCGCCATACTCCGCGATCAGGTCGTCCAGCTTCACGAAGTAGCCGTTCTTGGCGTAGGTGTTGTACTCATCCGCGCTCCAGGAGCAGGTGAACACCATGTCGATGGAGCTGTCGCCGGACAGCAGGGCGTTGGTGGCCTTGTCGTCGAAGTCGCCCCAGGTTCCCCAGACGACCTCCAGCTTCGCGCCCACCTTGTCGGCGATGTAGGCGTTGACGGCCTCCAGCACGGCGGTATCGTCGGTGACATTGCTGCCGTGGAACATGATGGTGATGGTGGGCAGATCCTCCGCCATCGCGGCGCCGGCCACGGTCAGCAGCATGGCGATCGCGAGAATCAGTGCAAACAGTTTCTTCATGGGATTGTCCTCCTTTTATTTGCAGGCGGCAGGCCGCCGTGCGATTCACGATGGATGAAAGCTGCGCGGGTTCCTCCCTGCGCTTTCCGCGGATGCCGACCGGCGGGCGCGTCACCCCTTGACCGAACCCACCGTCAGCCCCGCCACGACGTATCTCTGGAAGAAGGGATACGCGCAGGCGATGGGGACGACGATGAACACCACCAGCGCCATCTTCAGCGACTGGGAGGGCAGGTTCCGGGCGGCCGCCGCGGCGTCCGCGCCGAGCATGCCGGCGTTCTTTGCCAGGAAGTCCGCATTGCGCTGCATCCGCATCAGCAGGTATTGCAGCGGGATCACGCTCATGTTCTTGGTGATGTACAGCAGCGACAGGAACCACTCGTTCCAGAAGGCCAGCGCGTTCAGCAGCGCGATGGTCGCGATGCCCGGCTTCACCACGGGCAGCACCACCTGCACGAGGGTCCGGTACTCCCCCGCCCCGTCGATGGTCGAAGCCTCGATCAGCTCCCGTGGCACGGTGGTCTGGAAGAAGGTGCGCATCACGATGACGTTGAACGGGCTGAACAGCAGTGGCACGATCAGCGCCGCGTAGTTGTCGCTCAGGCCCAGCAGCGTCTTGCACACCACGAAGGTGGGCACCAGGCCGCCGCCGAAGATCATCGTGAAGAAGCTGAGGAAGTTGAAGAAGCCGCGGTATTTGAAGTCCTTTCGGTACAGCGGGTAGCTGTACAGCACGCAGATCGCCACGCTGAGCACGGTGCCCACGGCGGTGATCAGGAACGAGTTGAAGTAGCTGCGCCACAGCGCGCCGCCCAGCTGGAATACGTAGTGATAGGCCTGGGTGGACCAGCTCACCGGGGCGAAGGAATAGCCGATCTGCCGTATGCTCTCCTCCGAGCTGAAGGAGATGATGATGACGAACAGGAACGGAAGGATGCACAGCAGCGCGAACAGTCCCAGCACCAGGTGGAACACCGCCTGCGCGCCCGGCCCGAAGGTGTTCAGCGTCGCGGAGGTCCGGTCGTCTCTCGCCATGATTCTCCCCCCTCCTCAGAACAGCGAGCTGTCCGCGTCGATCCTGCGCACAATCAGGTTGGTCACCACGATGCACAGGCAGCCCACCACGCTCTGCAGCAGGCCCGCCGCGGCGCTCATGCCCATGTTGTGGGTGTTGGCGTAGGTGTTGTAGACGTAGGTGTCGATGACCTGGGTCACCGGGTACAGCGGGCCCGAGTTCTGGGGCACGTTGTAGAACAGGCCGAAATCGGCGTTAAAGATCTTGCCCACCGACATAATCAGCAGGATGATGATCATCGGGCGGATGCCCGGCAGCGTCACGTGCCACACCTGCTGGACCTTCGTCGCGCCGTCCACCGCCGCGGCCTCGTACAGCGTGGTGTCGATGCCGGTGATGGCCGCCAGGTACAGCACGCTGGAGTAGCCCACATTCTTCCACAGATTGGCAATCGTCAGGATCAGCGGCCAGGGCTTCGTGGTCATGTAAAACTGGGTGGCCTTGAGCCCCAGGCTCTTCTGCAGCGAGGGAATCATGCCGCTGGTGGGGTCCAGGAAGGCCAGCACGAAGTAGCTCGCCACCACCCAGCTCAGGAAGTAGGGGAAGAACATCATCGTCTGGTAGGTCTTGGCCAGGAAGCGGTTTCTCAGCTCGCTCATCATCACCGCCAGCGTCACCGCCAGCACCAGCACCAGCACGATCCACGCGGCGTTGTACAGCAGCGTGTTGCGGATCATCGTCGTCGTGCTGGGGCTCTTCAGAAACTGGAAGTTCTTCAGCCCCACCCACTTCGACTTGATCAGGTTGTTCCAGAAGGTGTTGGGCTTCTGGGCCTTGTAATCCTTGAAGGAGATGATCACGCCGAACATCGGAAGGTACCGGATCAGCAGCAGCCAGATCGCGCCGGGCGCCACCATGGTCACCAGCCAAAAGTCCTTCCAGCTCCACCTGCGGCGCCGTCGCGCCCCGCCGCTTCCACGATCCGCCATGCACCGCGACCTCCCTCTCATCATTTGCTAACACAATTGTAACGTATTGCGGGTAAAAATGCATCGTCCCTGTTGGCGATTTGTTGTCTTTGGTTGGCGATTCGCCGCATTGCGCCCCCTTCCTCTGCCCTTCCGCGCGCGGCAGGGCAGAGACAAATACTTCTGGCCATACAAAAAAAGCGCCCCGACCATGTCGCGGGCGCACAAATCGCCCGGACGGGATCGGGAACGCTCCAAGAAAAGCTGCCTGCCGCGGCAGCACATCGGGACAAGGTGCCGAGGGTCTGCGCGTCACTTTCGGTCCGCCACCAGCGCGCTCCGGGAGTACCGGAGGATCAGCAGGGCGGAGCACAGGATCCAGCCCACGGGATAGGCCAAAGCGACGGCCACGAAGCCCGCGCCCAGCGCCTTGGTGACAGCCAGGTAGATCTGCCGGAACAGCACGAAGGAGGCCAGCATGATCACCGTGGGCATGGTGGCGTCCCCCACGCCCCGCAGCGCGCCGGCATAGATCTGGTTGAAACAGATCATGACGTAGAAGGGCGTCACGATATGGATGAAGCGCACGCCATAGGCGATCACCTCCGGCTCCGGGGAGAAGAAACGCATCAGCGGCCGGGCCAGTGCGAACACCAGCACGCCCAGCGCCGCCGTGGCGGTGATGCTCATGAGGATCGCGGTGCGCACGCCCTCCCGGGCCCGGGCGGGCTGCCGCGCGCCCCAGTTCTGGCCGACAAACGTGGTGGAGGACATGCTGATGCTCTGCACGGGAATGAGGGCGAAGGCGTCCAGCTTGTTGTAGACGCCGTACCCGGCCATGCAGGCGGAGCCGAAGGCGTTGATGTAGGACTGCACGAACACGTTGGAAAACGACGTGACAGCGGCCTGGACGCTGCTGGGCAGTCCGAGCCGGAGGATCATCGAAAGGGAGCCCTTGTCGATGCGCAGGCGCCGCCAGCGGATGCCGTAGCCGCTCGGCTCCCGGGAGAGCGCGAACAGGATCAGCAGCGCGGACAGCACCTGGGCCAGCACGGTGGCGTAGGCCACGCCGTCCACCCCCATGCCGAAGGCCAGCACGAACAGCAGGTCCAGCACCGTGTTGAGCAGCGCGGACAGGATCAGGAAAGCCAGCGGCCTGCGGGAATCGCCCACGGCCCGGAGGATGCCGCTGCCGATGTTGTAGAAGAGGATGCCCGAAACCCCGGCAAAGTAGATGGACAGATAGCAGCGGGATTCCGCCATGACGTCCTCGGGCGTCTGCATGAATTTCAGCATGGGCGTGATGATGCCCTGCCCGATGGCGGTGGCGATGAGACTCATCAGGAAGGTCAGCGCGATGGTGGTGTGCACCGCCTTGCCGAGCCCCTCGTCGTCGTGCGCCCCGTATCGCTGGGAGATCACCACCGACGCGCCGTTGGCCAGCCCCGCGCAAAACCCCACGATCGTGTTGATGATGGGGCCGGTGGAGCCCACCGCGGCCTGCGCCTGCTGCCCCACGAACCGGCCCACCACCAGGGTGTCCACCGTGTTGTACAGCTGCTGGAACAGAAGCCCAATCGCCATCGGCACCGAAAAGCGCAGCATGTGCAGCCAGATATTGCCCTCGGTCATGTCAGAATCCATGCGAGCCATTGTATCGCCTCCATCCCGGTACGATGATAGCGCCGAAACCGCCGGATGTCAATAAAAAAATATCCACCCCGATTGCTGAATCAGGGTGGACGCAAATGCAGGCCCGCCGCCCGAAGCCAATGCGCGCGGGCGGGTCCGACGGCGGATATCCGCGAAACAGGCTTACGCCGGGTGGCGGCTGGCGGTGGTCACCTCGGCCATGATCGCCTCGACCTTCTCCTCGCTCATGCCCAGCGAAAGCAGTTCCTTCCGCATGTTCTCCACTTGGCTCTCACTCATGGAACAGGCCTCCTCGGTGTCGTGCACATCGACGATACTTTCCACTTCCATGATAAGCTACGAAGATTAAGCCCGCGTGCATCTCGTGTTGAGTTTTGCAACCACATTTTCCGCCGCGATCCGTCAGAGCGCGTCGGTCTCCAGATCGAGCCAGCGGCACTCCGCGTCGCTCAGGGGCATTTCGCTGGCTTCGACGTTCACGCGCATCATCTCCCGCTCCACCGGCGCGGTCAGCGCGTACACGTCGAGCTGGCGCTGGTTGAAGATCCACGCCATCGCGATCTGCGGTACGGTCATCCCCTTTTCCTTCGCCAGGCGCTCGCAGCGGCGCAAGCGCTCGAAGTTCTCCGGGTAAGCGTAGCCCTTCAGGCCGGGCTCGTCCATGATCCGCTTCGCCCCCTCGGGGTCGTCGCTCTTCACCAGGCCCGAGAAGAAGCCCCTGGCCATGGTGCTGTAGGCAAACACCGGGATGTGATTCTCCGCGTACCACTGCCGGGCCGCTCTGTTGGCGGGGCCGGAGATGGTGATGCATCCGCCGCCCCAGGGGTCCTCCACCTGGTCCGCCAGGCCGAAGTTCGGGCTGGACACCGTAAACGGCTGCAGGCCGTGCTTCGCGGCGTACTCGTTGGCCTGCTCGATGCGCTCCACGGTCCAGTTGCTGCCGCCGAAGGCGCCGATCTTCCCCTCGTCGTAGCACCGATTCAGCACGTCCACGATGGGGCCCACCGGCACCTCCGGGTCGTCGCGGTGCAGCATGTAGATGTCCAGATGGTTCGTCTTCAGCTTTGCCAGCGAGTTGTGCACATCGTGCAGGATGTCGAAGTCCGTCACGCGCTTGCGCCAGCGGTTGTGGTGCGCGCCCTTGGTGAAGATGACCACCCTATCGTGCAGCCCGCGGGCCTCCAGCCACTCGCCCAGGGGCTCCTCGCCGTAGTGGTCGGAGCTGTCGAAGCAGTTCACGCCCTCGGCGTACATGTCGTCCAGCAGTTGAAACGCCGCGTCGAGACGCTGCGGAAAGTCCGGGGATTCTCCGTATACCGAGCGAAATGCCGCGAACATCTTCGGCGTGGCCGTGCCGAAGACGATGTGGGAGACGGGTTTGCTGACATGATCGATGTGTCCGTATTGCATGGTCTTCTCTCCTCTTTTTCCTGATTGAAGGATTTTCGCGGCGCCTTGATGAAGCGGCGCTGCCCGCTGCAGCGGGTGATGCGGTCGAACCACCCCTCGAAGGCGGCGCCGCCTGTTTCCTCGCCGCGTTCCGCGCCACTCCCCATCTTCTATAGTACAAGATTAGCACAGAACGTAGCGTTGCGCAATCCAAAAAACACAGCCGCTGCGCCGCGCGCGGGCAGGTCCTTGGAGAAGCCCCGCGCAATGGTTTGAAAGCAAATATATTTGAAATATCTTGTAATAATTTGTTAATAACTCTGTGGATAATGGGGATAACTATCCCGCGCCGACCCTCCTTCCCGGGAACCGCCGCCCTGCGCGCCTACATTTCTATATTAATTTCGTTGACGCATCTTTACATATCATGCTATAATGCTGTCATCCGAAAAGAAGAAGGAGGTATTCCCCATGATCAAGAAAATCCTGGCTCTGTTGCTCTGCTGCACGCTCCTCTGCGCGACGGCGTTGGCGAGCGAAATGTCCCTGGGCGACGTAAACGCCTGGCTGAACGGCTCGGCAAAGCTGGGCGAGGGCAGCAAGGGCAACCAGATCGCCGTCATCCCCTTCAGCCACATCGACGGCCCCGGAGACGAGGACCTGTTCTATGCGTTCGTCCCCTTCAAGTACGTCTCCCGCAACTACATCAAATATCAGGTGTCCTTCCTCTCCTGCACCTGCCGGCCCGCGGACATGAACATGTGGAGCACGGCCTACGTGGAGTTGTCCCTGCCGGACAGCGGCAAGATCGACGACGCCGAGGTGCGCTTCCTGAGCTTCGACCTGGATTCCACCGGGCACTATGACGCCGGCCAGTACGGCGACAGCAATCCCGCGCCCAACGGCAATCCCTACGAGAAGCTCGTCAACGACTGGGTGCCCTTCTACACGGGCAAGACCTATGCGGAGATCAAGCAGTACAGCACCATCAAGGACATCGCCGCCGAGGACTTCGCCGCCGGCGAGGGCCGCGAGGAGCTGACCATCGACGCCTGGACCGGCGCGACGGTCTCCCCCAACAACGTGCTGCGCATGCTCATCGCGCTCTTCCGCTACCACGCCACGGACAGCTTCTTCGACGCGGATGAAAGCGCCGCCGCCCTGCGCGAGGTGTTCGCCGCCACCGCGGAAGTGACCGCCAAGACCGCCGCGGTGGCCGCCGCCTCGGAGGAGGAAGAGCTGCCCCCGCCCCAGGACACCAGCAAGACCTATCTTGCCAACGCAGACGACACTGAAGAAACGCCCTGCGAGGAGGGCAACTTCGGCCCCACCTGCTCCGCCATCACCAGCGACAACCTGCGCCAGTACCTGTTCCGCAGCGACGTGGTGTACATCGACCTGCGCGATTACGAGGACTACGCCAAGAAGCACCTGAAGGGCTTCGAGGTCATCCCCTACCTGGCCCTGATCTTCAACGCGGACGCCGACAAGGACGCCTCCCTGCCGCAGCTCTACGGCGGCGAGCCCACCAACCCGGTGCCGGTCTACGAGGAGTCCGACGAGATCCTGGCCGCCCTGTTCCCGAAGAACAAGATCCTGTTCGTGATGTGCCAGGGCGGCGGCCGCGCCAGCCAGATGATGAACATCCTCAAGGCCCGCGGCTGGGATATGTCCAAGGTCTACAACGTCGGCGGCATGGGCCACTACACCGGCGCAGAGTACAAGGATCTCGTGACGGATACGCCGGAGATCCTGCTGACGGCCACCTACAGCTTTGACGGCCTGACCCGCATCGCTCCCGCGAACTGACGCGTTCGCGCCAAAACCACGAGGAGGCGTTCCAAGCGAACGCCTCCTCATTTCTGTCCTGAAAATCCCTGGGCTCTATGCACCCGCCACGGACAGGCCCTTTACCAGCAGCGACGGGCTGCCGAAGCAGCTGGTGCCCGGGCTGCGGAAGTCGAGATCGCCGCCCACGGCCTCGATGTCCGCCAGCAGCTCGTAGTAGTTGCCCGCCACGGTGATCTGGTTCACCGGGGCCGTCAGCCGGCCGCCCTCGATCCGGAAGCCCTTGGCCGCCAGCGAGAAGTCGCCGGTGATGGGGTTGGCCCCCGCGTGCATGCCCTGCAGGTCCGTGATCAACAGGCCGTCGCCGGTCTGCTCCAGCATATCGTCAAAGCCGGTGTCCGACGGCGCGAAATAGAAGTTGGTCGGCGCGACGCCCACGCCGGAGGCATAGCTCTCCCGCGCGGCGTTGGCGGTGGTCTCCACGCCCTGCTTGCGGGCCGTCTTGAGATTGTGCAGCAGCGTGTTCAGCCGGCCGCCCTCGATGACCGCCTTGACCCGCGTGGCCACGCCCTCGCCGTCGAAGGGCGTGGAGGAGGCGCTGCCCGCGCGGTGCGGGTCGTCCATCAGCGTGACGCACTCCGCCGCGATGCGCTCGCCCTCCCGGCCCTTCAGCCTGGACAGCCCGCGCTGGGCGTTGTCGGCGGAAAAGATGCCGGCGAAGGTGGCCAGCAGATTCCCGGCCACGTCGTTGCGCAGCAGCACGCGATACCTTCCCGAGGGCACCGGCGCGCCGTCCAACCCGTCGATGGCCTCCTTCGCCGCGGCCTTTGCCACGGCCTCCAAGTCCACCTGCGCCGGGTCTGACGTGAAGAACACCTTGAAGCCCGTGTTGACCTTCTCGCCCTCCCGGGCCACCACGACCACGTAGCCGCCCAGCAGATTGACCTCGGTGGACACGTTCAGCCCCAGCGTGTTGGTCATGGTGCGCGCATCGGAGGAGGAGAACACCGCGCACTCCTCCACCTGCTGGATGCGGGGGTCCTGCCTGAGCGCCAGCTGCTCGAGCCGCTTCGCCATCCCGATCTTCTCGGCGGCGGTCATCGCCTCGACGGCGGGGCTGAACAGCGCGAGCTTCGGGTATTCCGGGCTGCCCGGGAACATGAACTGCTCGTCCTCCGACTCCACCAGCGCGGCATTCTCCAGCGCGCCGTCCACCAGCTGCGCCACGGCTTCCTCGTCCAGGATCTGCGTGGAGGCGGTGCCCGTCCGGCCGTTTCGCAGCACCCGGAAGCCCAGGCCGGTGCTGTCGGATACGCTGTACTGGAGGATCTCCCCGTCCTTCACCGACACCTCAAAGCTGGAGCCGGACTCGTAGCAGACCTCGGAGGCGATGCCCTCGCCCGCCTCCCCGGCGCGCGCGAACAGCCGCCGGACAAATTCGTTTCTCTCCATGCTCATCGGCCTCCCACCGTAATGTCGGTCACGCGGATCATCGGCTGCCCCACGTTGGTGGGGATGGAGCCGCTGGCCGCGCCGCACATGCCCTGGGCCATCCACATCTTCGAGCCCACGCGGTCGATCTTCCGCAGGATCTCGCTGCCGCGGCCGATCAGCGAAGCGCCGCGCACCGGGGCATCGATCCTGCCGTTGCGGATCAGGTAGCCCTCCTCCACGGCGAAGTTGAACTCGCCGGTCACGGGGTTCACGCTGCCGCCGCCCATGGACCGGGCGTACAGTCCGTCCGGGCAGGAGGCGATGATCTCTGCCTCGTCGTCCTCGCCCGGGGCGATGAAGGTGTTGCGCATGCGGGAGGTCGGCGCGAAGGTGTAGTCCTGCCGGCGGCCGCTGCCGGTGGAGGGCAGGCCCATGCGCCGGCCGTTCAGCTGGTCCACCATGTAGTTGCGCAGCACGCCGTCCTCAATGAGCACCAGGCGCGTGGTGGGGATGCCCTCGTCGTCGATGTTCAGGCTGCCCCACTCGTTGGCCAGGGTGCCGTCGTCCACCGCGGTCACGATGGGCGACGCGATCTGCGTGCCCAGCTTGCCCGCGAACTCGGAGTTGCCGAAGGCCACCGCCGCGGCCTCCAGCGAGTGCCCGCAGGCCTCGTGGAAGATCACGCCGCCGAAGCCGCCGTCGATCACCACCGGCATCACGCCCGCCGGGCAGGGGTCCGCGTGCAGCATAGTGACGGCCTTGGTCGCCGCCGACCGGGCGGCCTCCCCGGGGTCCACCCGGCCGGAGAAGAGCTCGTAGCCCATCATCGCGCCGGGGGCCTCGTGTCCGGACTGGCTGTCGCCGTCCCGGGAAGCCACGGCGTTGACAAACAGCCGGGTGTACACGCGGCGGTCGCCGGTGAACAGCCCCTCGGAGTTGGCGATCAGCACCTCGGAGTCCCAGTGGGACAGGCTGGCCCGCACCTGGGAGATTTCGGGCGACACGGCCTTCGCCGCCAGGTCGCAATCCCGGAGCAGCTTCGCCATGCGGCTGCCCGCCACGTCCATGGGCAACTCCCGGATCTGATGGAGGTTCCGCTGGAGTTGCCGGGTCAGGTGGATGTCGCCGACACACCGCTCGCCCTCCACCGCATCCGCGGCCTTGCGCGCGGCGGCGGTGAGACCGGCGAGGGAGGTGTCGTTGGTGTGCACGTACACGCTGTTCAGCCCGCGGTAGATGCGGATGCCCGCGCCATGCCGGCGCACGGTGTTGGCGGCCTCCACGCGGCCGTCCACCAGGCCCATGGCGCCGCTGCTGCGATCCTCGCAGAAGATCTCCGCGAAATCGCCGCCGGTTCTCAGGGCCTCGCGCAGCACCTGTTCGGCGGTTGATTTGGTCATCATCGATTGCATTCTCCTTTTGGTTCGCGGCGGACTCGCGGCATCCGGGAATCCGCCGCATCGATTTCTATTCAAACATGCTCTGCAGCATCTCGAAGCGCTCGTGGGTAATCAGCGCGTCGTCCTTCAGTCCCCGCAGCTTGACGATGTAGGTCCATCGGCCGTAGGGCTGGATCGATTCGATCAGGTTCAGGTTGACGATGTAGCTCTTGTGGGTGCGGAAAAACAAATCATCCGGCAGGCGCTCGTCCAGGTCCGCCATGCCGTCGCCCACCGTGTAGCGCGCGCCGTCCCGCATGAGCAGCACGGTGGTGCGGTTCTCCCGCATCACCATGGCGATGTCCTTCAGGTCGAGGAAGCTCACGCCCTCCCGGTGCTTGAGCATGATGCGCCCCGGGACGCTGACCGCCGCGGGGGCCACCGGGGCCACCGGCGCGACCGGTGCGATCGGCACGGCGATGCCTCCGCCCAGGCGGTCCCGTATGCGCTCGAGGGTCTCCAGCGCGCGCTCCACCCGGAAGGGCT
>JAFWBZ010000256.1 GCA_017537105.1 Clostridia bacterium
CCTATATCGATTCAATTGGTCGTCATGTTCCCCAGAATCAATCTTGTTTTCAATGCAAAGGACAAAGCGCTCGTTTATTGACATTGCAAGAATATCGATGTTATGCCACTCCCTCTGAATTGTGAAGTCGTGACAGTCCATCAATAATAAGTCAATCACATCGGTATCATCAGAAGACGATGTAACAACATACTGTATGAAACCCCGAAGAATTGCATCGCCTAATCCATGGTTTTCGTTCGGGTTGATTAGCCACGAAAGCATGTTGCTATGCCGTATCTCAACCCTTGAGATTTTCAAAATGTCAAATAGATTGAACCTACTCGTCCACTCTGCAAGTGGATCAAGACATTCAATATCAAGCAAAAACTTCCTTAGGGCTGTCATGTCATCCTTGTCTGACATCGGTTCAGCTGTATTCATGATGAAAGACCGAAATCTTCGAAGATTGGCAATATAGCCGTTGATGAGCCGCTCAACGTTTCCAGATGAATGCTTCGTCAATGCATCTGTCAATTTTTTTCGGGCCTCTGTTTCAAAATCATCTGCTGTGACGGTATCCCAGAACACATCCTTGCTGCCATTGTTCCATAGGTAGAAGGAATCCCCAACAACAGTCCCTACCGTACTATTGCCCAGCTCAAGGCTTTGCAGATAAGATTTATATAGCCTTCGGATTGCCTCATAGGAAAGTGATTTGGCATATTCGATATCCATCTTCTGCGGCCCTTTCAATGATTGTGCGAAACCTGGGAGTCGAATCAATGTGTCTATACAGCAAACTGTGGCGCGCCATCCGATGCGCCATATCCATAGTACAATTATATCACATGGTATACCACGAATACAAGAAGCATTCCCAGGCCTTTCGAAGACACGGGGACAGCCCTTTTGTCTTGCTACTCTCTTGCAATCGCACAGGGGCTCGCCCAGGGAACGATACTCCGTTCCCCGTCCTCCGCCCCGACAGTCACCGGAAAGCGCTCTCCCCCGCCCGGTTGGGCGGGGGAGCTGATTTGTTGCGCTTTTGGATTGCCGGGAGGGGGACGGGCTCTCAACTCCCCGCCTCCGGCACATCGATCCTGCGGGAGACGAGGCCGTCGGCGTCGCGCTCGACGCGGAGCACGAAGGGATAGACGTCCCGCCGGACGCACATCCAGAAGTCCGCCTCGGGGAACACGGCCTGCCGGGCGGGGTCGAAGAAGTGGCTGCCGCCCCCGGTGCGCAGCGCGTCCAGCCGCGCCGCCAGGTCCGGCAGGGGCTGCTCCAGCAGCAGGCTCCGGAGATAGAGGGCGCACAGCTCGTCCTCCTCGGCGGGGGTAGCGCCGTACCGGCCCATGCACACCAGGGACACCTTGGGCGGGTCGGTCTGCCGGATGTACTCCGCGATGGCCCGGGCGTTCAGCAGGCTGCCCGTGAGGATCGCGTCCGCCCGCACCGCGTTCACCAGGCCCTGGGTGCCCGCGCTGGTGGTGTGGATGACGCGGCGGCCCGCCACGGCCTCCGCCCGGAGGGCGGACGGGGAGTTGCCGAAGTCGAACCCCTCGCACATCACGCCCTTCCGCTCCCCCGCCAGCAGGCAGTCCGGGTCCCGGTCCCGCCAGGCGCGGGCCTCTTCAACGGTCCCCACCGGGCGCACCTCCCGCGCCCCCAGGCCGTAGAGCACGCACTCCAGGGAGAAGGCCCGGAACACGTCGATGATCACCGCCAGGCCCTCCGCGGCCCGCGCGCCACCGATCAGGCGGTGCAAAACGATCTCTCCGCGATACATGGCTCCATCCCCCCTCATTCCCCGGGCAGCTGGCCCTTCTTGCGTCGGTAGGTCAGCGCGATGGCCAGCACCACGTAGGCGCCGCAGGCCAGGAACAGCACGAAGGTCGGCAGGTAGGCCCCGCCGGCGCGGTCGGCGATGAGCCCCGGCACCGGGGAAAAGGCCAGCGCCCCGGCGAAGTAGCCGATCTGGAACTGCTCCACCGTGCCCCGGAAGTGGTCGGCCACGCTCCAGTCCGCGGCGCAGGCGGTAAAGCCCACCGTGGTCAGGGACAGCCCCGCGCCGTAGGCCGCCATGGCGGCGTAGAGCACCGCCAGCCCGTATTGGGCCAGGCAGCACAGCAGCAGGCCCGCCAGCAGCACCGCGCCGAAGGTCAGGATGGTCCGGCGGTTGCCGATGCGCTCCGCCAGCGCGCCGAAGAGCAGCTTGCCCAGCATCAGCGCCAGGCCGGAGATGGTGATGGCCACGGCGATCGCCTCGGGCGGGTACCCCAGCGAGTGCATGTAGACGCCCAGGTGGCTGTAGCCCACGCTGGTCAGCGCACCGGCGGCGATGGTCATCGGCGCCAGCACCCGGCGGTCCCGCCGGTCCAGCACCACGCTGCCGTGCGCCCGCTGCCGCGACGCCACGGCCTCGCCCTCGCCGTAGCGGGTCAGGCCCATGCGCCCGGGATCGTCCCGCAGCAGGGCGAAGCTCAGCAGCATCAGCCCCGCGATGACCGCGCCCTCCAGCAGGAAGGCCGTCCGCAGGCCCTGCCGCTGGATGATGGCCGTGAGCAGCGAGGGCACGCCGAAGGTGGACAGGCCCGTCACCGCCGAGCAGGCGCTGACGGCCAGCATGCGGTCCTTCACAAACCACCGCTCGATGAGCAGGGCGACGGGCGTCGTGCTGCCGATGCCGAAGCCCACGCCCACCAGCGCCGAGGCGCAGCAGTAGCCCGCGTAGCTGCGGGTCGCGCCGTAGACCACGTAGCCCAGCGCGCTCGACAGCCCCGCCAGCGCCATGCCCGCGCGCAGCGAAAACGTCCGGTAGAAGCGCTCCACCAGCATCGAGGCGAAGAAGGACGCCAGGCTGCGCACCGTGATCAGCAGGGACGCCTGGGCGTTGGTAAAGCCGTTTTCCCGGAGGATGAACGGCTGGTAGATCGTGAACACGTTGATGGCCAGCCCGGCGGTACAGAACAGCAGCAGCGCGCAGCCCACGCACACCCACCAGGCATAGTGCATTCGACGCATGCTCTCGCTTCCTCTTTGTGCGCAATTTGGACAGACCAAGCGAGCTGCCCGCCTTCCACGAACAGCCCGCCCAGGTCATTCCTCAAGGATCGATCCGAAAAACGGGAGCCGGAATCCGGCTCCCGATGCCCGTGGGATCAGCGGGTGATGTCGTAGTCGTAGCTGTAGATGGACAGGTCGATGTCGCCCTCCTCCTTCAGCTGCTGATACGCCGCGTTGTAGCGCTCGTTCAGGTCGGCCACGGCCTCGTCCCACTCCAGGTCGCCGCGCATGATCTCGTCCATGACCACGGAGAAGGTGTCGCCCTCCAGCGGGAGCAGCTTGTCCGGGAACAGGGACATGCTGGTGTAGTTGGCGATGTCGGAGAAGATGGCGAACTGCGGGCCCATGTCGGGGCTCAGCTCGGTGTTCTCGATGACGCTCACCTTGTAGGGGATCATGCCGCCGATGGAGTAGATGGCGCCATTCAGCTCGTCGCTGTTCAGGAAGTTGAAGGCCTTCACAACGGCCGCCTTGTGGGCGTCGCTGGAATTGTCATAGGCCGGCGCGCAGATGGAGCAGCCCACGCGGTCCAGATACACGCCCTTGTAGGGAGCTTCGCCTTCCTCGATGGTCGGCGGGTCGATGACGGTCCAGTTGCACTCCGCCGGGAACTGGGCGGTGTACACGCCGTAGTCATACGCCGGGGCCGGGAACATGCCGACCTTGCCCGCCGCGAACTGCGCGCGGATCTCGTCGATGCCCAGGTCGTCCGCGCCCAGCATGTAGCC
>JAFWBZ010000257.1 GCA_017537105.1 Clostridia bacterium
AAATACAACCATTCGCAGCACCTGTTTTCCGAACAGGATGCTTTCGCGAATGTCCGCAAAAGCGCGAAAAACCGGGGGATCGGCACTGCGACGCAAAAAGAGCCGGAAAGTTTTCAAACATTATTGACAATGCGGGAATGCTCTGCTATGATACACATAACTTAACAATTTCATGGAAATGAACGCGGGATACGGGGCGAAGCGGCGGTTCACTGCGCCGCGCGGAGAAAGGCGTCAAATCACGGGATCGGACGGTGCTGAAGATGCATGACAGGAACCAGACGGCATTCTCCCTGAGCGAGCTGGGCTGCTCCTTTGCCGGCTGTTTCATGAGCGAGAGCTATGTGCAGGCGTATCTCCTGATGCTGGGCCTGAGCGTCGGGCAGATCAGCCTCTATGGCACGGTCAGCTACGCGGCGGCGCTGCTCTCCTATGTGGCCTTCTGGCTCTACCGTCCCCGAAGCGGTTCCTACTTCGGCCTGTTCAATGCGTCCTCCTATCCGATGCTGCTGCTGCCTCTGGTGCTCTGCCTCGCACCGGGCATTCCCGGGCGGTTTTTGCTGATTCTGCTCGCGGTGTTTGTCTATCAGATCTGCTGCGGCTTCCGATCCGCCTCCCTGTTCAGCATCGTGCCCACGCTGTTTCCGCGGCGCTACTATGGGCGTCTTCTGGCGCGGTGCAGCACCATCGGCTGTGCGCTGGGCGCGCTGATCAGCATTGTGAACGCCCTGTTCGTCAAGCAGCAGAGCATGGCCGGCTATGGGCTGCTGTTCGCCGTCAGCGCATGCCTGTACCTGGCGGCGGCGCTGTCCATCCGCCTGATGCGGCCCACCGCGCCGGAGGAGGAGGAAGCCCGCCCGGACCATCCCGGCCTTCGGGCGTCGCTCACCCCCGGGAACCTTCGTCTGCTGGTCCCGCACCTGCTGCGCGGCGTCGCGGCCGGGGGCTATTACTACTTCGTGGTGGCCTCCTTTCATCGGCTCACGCTGCCCGCCTCGCTGCAGCCGTTGATGGTGGCGGTGGGGGTCTGCGGTTCCGTGTTCGGCGTCTTTCTCTTTGGCAGGCTGGAGCGGCACCTCCGGACGGGCGACCAGATCTTTTTCGCCAACGTGCTCTGCGCGCTGTGCGGCGTGCTGACGGCGCTGAACAGCTCTCCGGTGCTGTTTTTCGCGCTGTATTTCGCGTACATGACCACCAACAACCTGACGGCAAACGCGGTGCCGGCTGGCGTGATCTACTCGACGCCCATGGGCGATCTGCCCTTCATCTCGTCGATGCGGATGCTCGTCATGAGCGGCGCGAGCTGCATCATGATCCCCGTCTGGGGCCGGCTGCTGAATGCGATTCCCGTGTGGCTGGTGATGCTGTTTTGCGCCGGCGTCCACATCGCCACGGGCGCCATCTTCAGGGCCCAGTACCGGGACCCGCTGAAGTGAACCGCAGCGTCGAAAGCGCTGCGTGAGAATGCTGAGAATGTGTTCACAAACCCTTGATCAATCAGGAGGAGGCGACATCAATGATTCTGGATACCATGGAGAATGCCGGGCGGTACGCGGGCGCCGTGAAGGGACTGGCGGAGATGCTGGCGGCGGAGACTGCCTATGCCGGACAGGCGGGCGCGACGGGCGGCCAAAAGGTACGCGGCGATGCAATGTACATCATCGACAGCCGCTATGAGACGAAGCCCGTGGATGAGGGCGCGCGGCTGGAAGCCCACCGGAAGTACATCGACGTCATGTACATGCTGGAGGGGGAGGAGATCATCCTCGTCAAGCCCACGGACCGGCTGCAGCGCGTGACGCAGGCCTATGATGCCGCCGGGGACGCGCTGCTCGCGGCGGTGGACGGCGACGAAACCGCGGTGCCCTGAAGGCGGGAGACGTTGTCGTGCTGCTTCCGCAGGATGCCCACTGCCCTGCGCGGTGCGTCGACGGGATCGGAAAGGTGCACAAGCTGATCGGCAAGCTGGCCGTGGACTTCGAGTGAGGGAAACGCCCCGAGCCCTGCGTCCTGTCACAATGAAAACCGGAATGTGATGAGAGGAGACCGTGGCATGAAGGCAATTGTGCATGCGAAGGTGGTCTTGCCGGATCGGGTGATCTCCGACGGCTGCATACTGTTTGACGGCGGTACGATTCTGGCCAGCGGCCGCATTGCACCGCCTGCGGACGCCGAGATCATCGACGCGGGCGGGTTGTATGCGGGTCCTGGCTTTGTCGACCAGCACCTGCACGGTTATCACTGGGGGGACGAATGGTTTGACGTGACGGATCGGTGCGAAGCGGTGGCCGCAGCGCACCTGAAGCATGGCACCACCACGATGACGCCCTCCGCCGCGTACAACTATTCCCGGGAGGAGTTTCTTTCCGTGATCCAGCAGTGCAACGCCGCCATCGCGCGGGGCGGCACCACCATCGCCGGCATCCACTTCGAGGGGCCGTACACCAACCCACAATACGGCTCCCTGGCGGCGCGCGCCTGGACCTATTCGAGGCGGGATTTCGAAGAGCTGCTCGACCTGGCGGGAGGCAACCTGCTGCACTGCACCTATGCGCCGGAGCTGTCCTGCGCGCCGGAGATGGAGGCGCTCTTGGCTTCGCGCGGCATCACCGGGGATGTGGGCCATACCTGCGCGGGGCCTGACGAGATGGAGCGCGCCTTTGCCCGCGGGGCGAGGATCGTGACGCACCTGTTCGACGCGATGGGCCATCGGCTGGGCGCGGCGCAGGCGGCGAAGGCCACCGGCGACGTGCAGGCTTCCGCCGCCGTGGCGGCGCTGGGCATTCCGGGCTTCTATTGTGAATTGATCTGCGATTCCCTGGGCGCGCACGTCAGCCCTTCCAATGCGCGAATGGCGCTGCGGGCGGCCGGAGAAGACCACATCGTGCTGATCACGGACGCCTCGGTGGGGCAGGGCGGCAGAGCGGATGCCCTGGTGCCGGAGGCCTTTGCTGCGGCGACGGACCTCAACTTCGATTGCAACGGCGAGCTCAGCGGAAGCTATCTGACGATGAACCGGGCCTGTGCGAACTTCGCGCGGATGACCGGCGCCGATGTGCGCGTCGCGTTCAAGTGCGCGTCCACCAACCCTGCGAAAGCCCTGGGGCTGTTTGGCCGGGTGGGCTCCCTGGAGCCGCACAAGGAGGCAAACATCGTGCTGGCGGATGCGGATTTCCAGATCCATTCCGCCTGGTTCCGGGGCGAGCCGGTGCGGGACATCCGGAACTGAACAGTGCCTGTGGAGAAAGGAGCGCAACAATGAGCGTTTTCAAGGTCGGCTTTGCCCGAGTGAACATCAACCCGATGCTGGGGATCGCCATCGAGGGCTACTACGTCCCCCGGTTCGCCAGGGGAATACTGGACGATCTCGAATCGAGTGCGCTGGCGCTGGCGCTCGGGGAACGGCGGATTCTGATGATCAGCGTGGACTGCTGCGGTATCGAGGCAAAACTCAGCCGGCACTACCGGGAGGCCATCGCGGCGGCCACCGGCGTGGCGCGGGAGGACATCTTCCTGTCCGCGACCCATACGCATACCGGCCCCGCGCTGACGCATCTGGACACCTTTGAGGCGGACGACGCGCCCATCGAGCGCTATGCCGCGTTCCTGGGCGAGCGGCTCGCAGACGTCGCCCTGCTGGCGCTGCAGGATCTGAAGCCGGCGCGGATGGGCTTTTGCGTCGGCCGTGCCCCGGACCGGATCGCCTACATCCGGCGCTACAAGATGAAGGACGGCACCACCTGGACCTGCCCGCCCATCAACGATCCCAACATCGACCACCCCATCGGCGAGCTCGACCAGCGGGTGAACGTGCTGCGCTTTGACCGGGAGGGCGGCGACAGCATCGTCCTGGTGAACTACGGCCTGCACGCCGACACCATCAACGGGGAGCTGATTTCCCCCGATTGGCCGGGCTGGATGCGCCGGACCGTGGAGCGGTCGCTGGACGGCGTGAAGTGCGTGTGCTTCGTCGGCGCCCAGGGCGACGTGGGCAGCACCCACGTGTTCCCTTCCGGCGGCGACATGAACGAAACGGAGATCAGCTTTGACAATGAGATGAAGAGCCCCGGCATGGCGCGCTTTATCGGGCGCGCGCTGGCGGGTACCGTGCTCCAGGTCTTCGACAAGGTGGAGTACACGGAGGTAGATCGCATCGATATCCGCCATCATGAGGTCGCGGTGCCGGCAAACCTGCCCGCGCCGGAGGATCTGCCGCGGGCGCATCGCTTTAGGGAGCTCCACGAGGCGGGCCGGGACGGCGACATCCCCTATACGGCCATGGAATTGACGACCGTCGTCGCAGAGGCGATCCGGATGTGCAATCTGGAGCACGGCCCGGAGGCGTTCCGCCTGGAACTGACCGGCCTGCGAATCGGCGAGATTGCATTGATCGGCCTGCCCGGCGAGCCTTTTACGGACATCGGCCGGGGACTGAAAGAGGCCCCGGGCTGGAGGTTGGTGCTGCCCTGCTGCATCACCAACGGCTACGAGGGCTATTTCCCGATGCGGGAGGCCTATGACGAGGGCGGTTACGAGGCGCGGAGCTCGATCTACGCTGCCGGCGTCGCCGAGCGCATCATCGAGGCGGGCCTGTCGCTGCTTGCGGAGCTGCGGTGAGGGAAACTGGGGCCGATGGAGGCGGGCGTAGAAATCGGCCCGCCTCCGCCGTTGAATGCTCGGCAGACCTCTGGGATCGGGTCTGTCAAAACGCGGCTCGAAGCGGAATGCGCGGACGGGCACTTTTTTCAGGATCTTTGCGTAATTAATTGTCACCTCTTCTGAAAACGAGGAAGATAATTTGGAATTGAGCAGTAGGGAAGCGGCCAGAGCGGATGTGATTTGTGAGAATTTGCCAATAAAAAAGATGTAAAATAGATGAATTGGACACTGGATTTATTGTCAGTTATCATGTATAATAGGCATATGGAGGTTAAGCAACGGTAAAAAACGTTTTCGGGAGCGACCAAAGGCACACGGGTGCTTTTCTCTTTTCCGAGGTGTTGCAGAAACCTCAAAATCTCGTTTTGAACGACAAAATCGTCTTTGCAGGAAGAAGGCTCCGCAGCGGCATCGCTGCCTGGAGGTGAAGGTCGAAATGAAAAACAGCGCTCTGAATCCCGAACAATCCCTCGGAAGGCGGATCGTCAAGCATTGGGAGCTGTACCTGATGCTGCTGCCGGCGTTTGTCGCCGTGGCTATTTTTCGCTATGCCCCGATGTATGGCATCCAACTCGCCTTCAAGAACCTGAAACTCGGACAGACCATCGCGCAAGCTCGATGGGTGGGATGGGGTAACTTTGAAAGCTTTTTCAGCAGCGGCAACTTCAACCGAACGTTGACCAACACGCTTAAGATTGGCTTTGCCACGTTCCTGACGTTTCCGTTGCCGATCCTACTGGCCCTGTTGCTGCACAACTGCACGAGCATGCTTGTGAAAAAGACAGCGCAGACGGTGACCTACATTCCGTATCTGATTTCTGTGGCGGTTACCATGAGTATCGTGATTCTGTTCTGCGGCAACAGCACCGGATTCATAAACATCATCTCTAAGCATCTTGGCCTAAAAACGATACCGTTCATGAGTAAGGCACAGTATGTGCTGCCCATGTACATTAT
>JAFWBZ010000258.1 GCA_017537105.1 Clostridia bacterium
GTATGAGGTCGGACACGCTGGACATCACCATCGCCAGGGCGATGATGGGCAGCAGCAGCGAAAGCCGCGTCACCAGCGTCATGCCCACCAGCGCGCCGCCGATGAAGAAGGAGCCCACGTCGCCCATGAACACCCGGGCGGGATGGGCGTTGTAGCGCAGAAATCCGATCAGGCCGCCACACATCGCTCCGGCGAAGAAGGCGACGTTCAGCACGCTGCCCGCGCCCGCCGGGTTCGCCGCCGCCAGCGCCAGGCAGATCAGCGCCATGGTCACGAAGTCAAACAGCGAACAGCCGCCCAGCAGGCCGTCCAGGCCGTCCAGCAGGTTGGCGGAGTTGACGGTGCCCACCAGGATGAACACCATCACCGGAATGAAGAACCAGCCCAGGTTCCACTCCACGTTGAAAAACGGCACGACCAGCTTCGGACCGATCTGCGGGTGCAGATATGCCCACACCGACAGGGCGATGGACAGCAAAATCTGCGGCGCCAGCTTCTGCTTCGGGGTCAGGCCCTCGGAGGCGTGCCGCCTCACCTTCAGAAGGTCGTCGAGGAAGCCGACCAGCCCGAAGCCCAGCGCGCTCACCAGCACCAGCGGCAGCAGACTCCAGCTGGCGGGGTCCTTGTAGCTGAACGCCGCCACCGCCACCAGCGCCGGCAGCGCGAAGATCACGCCGCCCATCTGGGGCGTGCCCGCCTTGGCCGCGTGGTCGGGGCCCAGCTCGTAGATCACCTTGCCCAGCTTCAGCTTCTTCAGCCACGGAATCACGATGGGGCCCAGCACGATGGCCATGGCAAACGCCGCGAGCACCGTCCAAATCAGTCTCTGCATCTTATGTTGTACCTCCCGTTGCCACTGATCCCACCCAAGAGCGCCTCCGGCGGAACCGGGCAATTGTTGTCATTACAGCGGAATGCGAAATCCACGATTTCGCATTCCGTCGTTCGCCTGTACTATTTTATCCAATCCGAAGCCGGAAGTCAATACGCCGGATACCGGCTGCGTCAGTCCTTGAGCTCGTTCAGCAGCTCCGCCACGATGATCTTCTCGTCGAAGGGATGCTTCACGCCGTTGATCTCCTGGTAGGTCTCGTGTCCCTTGCCCGCCAGCACCACCACGTCGTCCCGCCGGGCGTTGGTCAGCGCGTAGCGGATGGCCTCGCGGCGGTTCTCGATCACCACATAGGCGCAGCCCGTGGGCCGGATGCCCTCCTCGATGGCGTTGAGGATGTCCATCGGGTCCTCGTTGCGGGGATTGTCGCTGGTCAGGATGCAGAAGTCCGCCAGCTCCCCGGCGATCTCGCCCATGACCGGGCGCTTGGTGTGGTCCCGCGCGCCGCCGCAGCCGAACAGCGCGATCAGCCGGCCGCGGGTGGTCTCCCGCACGGCCTTCAGCACGTTCTCCAGCGCGTCCGGCGAGTGGGCGTAGTCCAGGATCACGCGATAGGGCGTGCCGGTGTCCAGCAGCTCAATGCGACCCGGCACGGCGCGCACCTTCTCCAGGCCCTGCCGGATCGCCTCCGGCCCGATGCCCGCGCAGATGCAGATGCCCGCGGCCATCAGGGCATTGTACACATTGAAGATGCCCGCCAGCCGCAGCTGGATGCTGGTCCGGAACTCCTTGTGCCAGGTCATCAGGAAGCTGCAGCCTCGCTCGCCCACTTCGATGTCGTTGGCGTACACGTCCGAGGGCTCCCGGATGCCGATGCGCAGCGCGCGGCGGCCCAGCGCATGCATCGCCGCGGACACGCGCTCGTCGTCCACGTTGTAGACGATCTCCTCGCACATCTCCGGGGTGAAGAGTTTCATCTTCGCCGCGAAGTAGCTGTCCATGTCCTCAAAGAAATCCAGGTGATCCTGGGAGAAGTTGGAGAAGGCCGCGACCTTGAACCGCACGCCCGCCAGACGGTGCATGGCCGTGGCGTGGGCGGAGACCTCCATCACCACGCACTGCACCCCGGCGTCCGCCATGCGGCGCAGCAGCTGCTGGGTCTCCACGGGATCGGGCGTGGTCAGGCGGCTGGGGATGGTCTCCTCGCCGATCATCGAGCAGACCGTGCCGATCAGGCCGGTCTTGTAGCCCGCCTCGTCCAGAATGGCCTTCACCATGAAGCTGGTGGTGGTCTTGCCCTTGGTGCCGGTGATGCCCAGCATCATCATCTGCTCGGCGGGATGGCCGTAGAACGCCGCCGCGATATAAGAAGTGGCGGTGCGCACGTCCTCCACAATCACCTGGGGCACGTCCAACTCCAGCCTGCGCTGCACCACCAGCGCGGCCGCGCCCTTCTGCACCGCCTGCGGAGCGAAGTCGTGGGCGTCCTTCAGCAGCCCGGGCGTGCAGAAGAACAGCGCGCCGGGGCTCACCCTGCGGGAATCAATGCACAGCGCAGTGATTTCGGTGCCTTCGACATCCCCGACACACGTTACGCTTCCGGGGATTCTCCCGATCAGTGCCGTCAGTTTCATCCGGATTCCTCCAGTGTCTTGTGATAAATGGGCGCGTCACGGCGCGGCAAACCGAACCGTGACCACCGTGGAGGGATGTACCTCCTCGTCGGCGGCGGGACTCTGGCTCACCGCCAGCCCGCTGCCCTCGATCCGCATCTGCAGCCCAAAGGAGCGGATCAGCTTGTTGGCCTCCAGCACGGACATCCCCCGGACGTCCGGCACCCGGGCCACCCCGCCGTCGTCGGCGGTCTGCGCGCCTTCGACGTACAGCATCACCAGCGAGCCCTCGGACATCTCTGCGCCCGCCGCGGGCAGCTGGGCCTTCACCCGCGCGCCCACGCCGTTCAGCGTGTGTCCCAGGCCGGCGGCGTCCAGGGCCTCGACGGCGCGCGCCACGTCCATGCCCGATACGTCCGGCACCTCCACGGAGGCCGCCGGGGGCTCGTCCAGGTCCGGCGCGACGCCCAGATAGTTCAGGGAACGCTCCAGGATCTGCTTTGCGAAGGGCGCGGCGGTCACGGAGCCGTAATCCACGGCCACATCCGCCTCGTCCACGATCAGTATCAATGCGATCTTCGGGGCGTTCGCCGGCGCAAAGCCGATGAACGAGCCGATGTGGGTGGAGGACGACACCACGCCGTCCACGTACACCTGGGCCGTGCCGGTCTTGCCGCCCACGTGCCACCCCGGCAGGTAGGCGTTCTTGCCGCCGCCCAGCGCCACCACGTCCTCCAGCAGCACCCGCATGGTGTCGGAGGTCGCCTTTGATATCGGGTGGCCCACCACCTCGGGCCCGCCCGCCTCGATGACTCGCCCGTCCACATCGGCGATGCTTTGCACGATGTAGGGCTTCATCAGGTTCCCGCCGTTGATCACCGCGCAGACGGCGGTCAGCAGCTGGAGGGGCGTCACGGCCACGGACTGCCCGAAGCCGATGCGGGCCAGGTCCACGCGCTTCACGGCACTCTGACGGATGACGATGCCCTCCACCTCGCCGGGGATGTCCACGCCGGTCTTGGATCCGATGCCAAACGCCCGGAGGTAATCGTAAAAGCGATCCGTGCCCAGCCGCAGGCCCATCTCCACGAACACGGGGTTGCAGGAGTTCTGCAGCGCCTGGGCAAAGGTCTCTGCGCCGTGGGGCCGGCCCCAGCACTTGATCCTTCCGCCGTCCACGGTGACGGAGCCGGAACAGTAGAAGCCCTCCATCGGCGTCACCACGCCGGCCTCCAGCGCGGAGGCGGCGGTGAGGATCTTGAAGGTGGAGCCGGGCTCGTAGGCATCGGCGACGACCCGGTTGCGCATGCGCTCAGTCAGCGCTGCCACGTCGTTCCGGGGCGGATCGTTCAGGTCAAAATCCGGCTTGGAGACCATCGCCAGGATCGCCCCGGTGTTGGGGTCCATCGCCAGCACCCGCACGGCCTTGGCGTTGTTCACGCTGAGCGCCTCCCGGGCGGCCTGCTCGGCAAAGGCCTGGATCGACGCGTCGAGGGTCAGCGTCACCGAGCCGCCGTTGACCGCCGGGACGTACTCACCGGAAGCGTTGCCCAGCGCGCGCCCCTTGCCGTCGATCTCCTCGAGGATGCGTCCCTCCCGTCCGGAGAGGAAGCGGTCCAGCGACTGCTCCAGCCCCGACTGGCCCACGCCGTCGATGGTGGTCAGCCCAATCAGCTGCGCGGCAAACTGCCCCATGGGATAGTAGCGCTTGCTCTCCTCCTCCAGGTACAGGCCGTTCAGCGCGTCGCTGCCGGCCCGGGCATGCTCCGCCTTCATGGCCTTGAGCTGCTGCGCCCGGTCCCGGGACAGTTGGCGCTTGAGCGTCACGCCGCCGCGGCTGGTGTCCGAGGCGCGGCGGAGAATCGTCGCCTCCTCCACGTCCAGCACCGGGGACAGCAGCGCTGCAAATCGCACGGCGTCCGTCACCTGGCGCGGGCTGACCGATGCGGTGTAGGCGGTGGCGCTCTGAGCCAGCACCCGCCCGTTCCGATCCAGGATCATACCGCGCACCGGCGCGATGATGCTCTCCGACGTCCACTGGGACTGGGCCCGGCGCTGCAGCGCCTCAGACTGGATCACCTGGAGATGAAAAAGCCGCGCGCCCAACGCGGTAAAGAGCATAAAAAATGCGGCCATACAGACGGCGAGGCGGCGACGGATGACCGGCCCTGTCAGAACCATGCACATCCCTCCCCGCCCTCGGAAACATTATTGCATTTCCTCAGCGCCGATGTTTTCGGCGCTCTGCGTGGATGTATTTCCCGCGATGCCGGGCAGGCTCACCACCCGGATCTGTCCCTCGGCGGGCTGCTCCATGCCCAGCCGCTCGGCCTGCAGGGCGACCCTTTCCAGGCTCTTGTATTGGTTCAGGCTCAGGTTCAGGTTGTCCACGTTGGCGTTCAGATCCCGGATCTCCCGCTCCACGCTCCGGCTGACCTTGGCCTGCTCGGAGAGCCTCGCCACCATCGCCACCTGTGAAAACAGCCCGACGAACAGCACCGCCGCAAAGGCGATCATCAGGGCGCGGCTCAGCTTTCGCTCCCGCTGCCGAAGCGCCCTTCTTCCCTGGCTTCGATTCATATCTATTCCTCCGCTGGAGGGGCAAGAACCCCGGTCGTCACGATTGTGGGCTGTAGTAGCGGTCGTTGACGTATTCGAGCAGGGCGCCGACATCCATCTCGGTGGCGGCGTTGGCGGCGACGAAGCGATCCTCATCCCA
>JAFWBZ010000259.1 GCA_017537105.1 Clostridia bacterium
CGGGGCCGGCGATCCCCTGGGCGCCCACCGCTGGGCGGATTGCCCGGCGCTGGCGGCGCTGGCGGTCGACCCGGCGGAGCTGTCCGGGCTGACCTTCGCCCGGCGGGGCTTCTGGCAGGACCGCACCTGCGCATACCGGGAACAATGCGACGCGCTTTGGGACAAGCTGACGGAGGAGGCAGAACCGTGATGCGAACGCTCAGGAGAATCGGACTGTTTATCATGCAGAAGTGGCTCATCATTCCCATCATCGTCGCCGTCATCGTCGGCGCGGCGCTGCTGGTCCCCTCCTTCTCCCGCTACCCCGCCCAGGCGGACGACGGCGCGGCGTGGGACCGGAGCTGGGAGATGCTGGGCACCGTCCTCGGCGTCGAGCCGCCGTCGAACGGCTTCACGCTGCTGAACAACGACACCGCCCTCGCGGGGAACGACACCTACTACGCCTCCTGGGTGACCGGCGAGGCGACGGACTACACCAACGCGGAGGGCAAGCCGGTGGACCTCTACCCGGCGCAGATCTACCTGCTGCTGTACGGCTGCGCGGACGAGGCCGCCGCCGGCGAGGCGATGGCGGACTGGATGGCCCGGGAGGAGGCGACCTACGCCGTGCGCGAACGGTCCGAGGCCGCGTATAACGGCCGGGACTACGCCCTGCTGGCCTACGACTGCGGCTCCGAAACGAACCCCTACAGCCGGGGCGTCTCCGCCTTTTCGCGCCTCGGAAAGTACGTGGTCATCGCCGAGGTGACCTGCACCGACGCCTTCGGGGGCGACGAGCGGCAGATCCTCTCCGATTTCCTCAACGGCTGCCACTACGGCTCCGAAAACCTGAAATAGCAAGGGAGGAGACTTCGCACCATGGCGCTGTTCCGCGACGATACCGACTACACCCGCCGGCAGGAGGGCTTCGCCCGCTACAAGCAGCTGATGTCCTTCTACGGCTTTCACTGGCTGCGCATCAACCTGCTGACCACCGCCGGGATGCTGCCGCTGGCGGCGGGCATCGCGTTTGCCATACTCACCTCCAGCCTCGTGGTGCTGCTGCCCGCGTCCCTACTGGGCGGCATGCTCTTCGGCCCCTTCCTGGCCGGGCTGGTGGACGCCATCATGCGCGGCCTGCGGGACGCCCCAGGCAACTGGTGGAAGAACTACCGAAAGAGCTGGCGGCAGAACTGGAAGAGCAGCCTGCTGCCCGGCGCGGCGCTGGGCTTCTTCCTGGGGCTGTTCGCCTTCATGGCCCACATCATGGCCAGCGCGGTGGTCTCCCCCACCCCGGGCACGGTGCTGATGCTGCTGCTCAGCGCGTCGGTGGTCCTCTGGTTCCACACGCTCTACTGGCCCCAGCTGGTGCTCTTCCGGCAGAGCGCGGCCAACCGCGTCCGCAACGCCCTGCTGTTCACCATCAAGCACTCCGTGCGCGTGCTGGTCGCGGTGCTGATCCAGGGGGTGTGGATCGCGCTTATGGTGCTGCTGGCCCCGTGGACGCTCATCGTCCTCCCCTTCCTCGGCTTCTGGTTCCCCATCTTCCTGGCCCAGTACCGCCTCTACGCCGACCTGAACCGCGACCTGCGCATCGAGGAGCAGTTCATCGCCGTCGAGGGCGACCCGTGGGCCAAGGACTCCTTTGAGGAGCCGGGCGACGAGGCGGAGGATGCCGAACCCGACCCCATGAACAGCGGCACCCGCCACTGGGAGGCCCTGCTGCGCGACGTGGAGAAGAACAAGGAGGCCCGGTCGTAATGGAACCCATCGTCGTCAATCGCGTCACGATCACCCGGGAGCTGTTCGCCGAGAGCCACGACGCGGTGTTCTCCCGGCGCCGCCAAAAGATGCTGCTCTACTGCGGCGTGGTGTTCCTGGCCTTCGGGCTGATCTTCCTCGCCCTCCAGGTGCGCCTTCTCGTCGCGTCCGCGCTGTGCGTGCCCGCGCTGCTCACCGGCGCGCTGGTGCTGGTGTGGGCCCTGACGCTGAAGCGCTCGGAGCTCCGCAGGAAGTACAGGGCCTTCCGGCGCCGGAACGGCGACGCCTCCGGGCGCGTCATCCGCGGCTACCGCGACCGGCTCACCGTCGACACCGGCCGGGGCGACCCGGTGCAGATCGACTACACCGGCATCCGGGAGCACCGGGAGACCGAGCACCTGTACCTGCTGATCTGCGGCAACCACACCGGCGTCCAGCTCGCAAAGGACGGCTTCGAGACCGGCTCCTGGCCGGAGCTCCTCTCCGCCATCGACCGCGCAAAGCAGGAGGCCGAGGCCATGCTCCAGCTGATGTAGTCCGCCCCGGAGCTTCCAGCGAGGGCGAGAAGGTCCCGTTGCCCCCATCCTCCTCGTCCCCCTGTCCCCCTCCCCGCACATTTCCGGATTGATTGTGCGCCCGCCGCGTGGTATACTGTTTCCCGGAACCGCAAATTCGCACAGATGATGTGGAAAATCAGCCAAACGGGGGGGCCTCCATGGAGTTTCAGAAACTGTTGCGCGGCTTCGACTGCGCGTGCGGCAGGCGGCACACCTGCCCGATCCGGTTCGTCGCCGTCGAACCCGGGGCCATCGACCACCTGACGGAGCTTGCCGCGCCCCACGGCGCGGTGCTGCTCGTCGCGGACGAAAACACGTATGCCGCCGCGGGCGCGCAGGCGGAGCGGGCGCTCGCGGGCAAGGCCGTCCGCCGGTGCATATTCCCCGGCGCGCCGCTGCTCGTCCCGGACGAGCGGGCCATCGAAGCCGTATCCGCCGCGCTGGAGGGCGTGGGCCTGATCGTCGCGGTGGGCTCCGGCGTCATCCAGGACATCTGCAAATACGTGTCGTTTTTCCGCGGCGTGCCCTATCTCGTGGTGGCGACCGCGCCGTCCATGGACGGCTACGCCTCCTCCGGCGCGGCGATGATCCTGAAGGGCATGAAGACCACCGTGACCACGTCGCCGCCCTCCGCGGTCCTCGCGGACACGGAGGTGCTCCGCCAGGCCCCGATGGACATGATCCGCGCGGGCTTCGGGGACATCCTCGGCAAGTACTCTTCGCTGAACGACTGGCGGCTGAGCCATCTCGTGACGGGCGAATACTTCTGCCAGCGCATCTACGACCTGACCGACGACATGCTGCAGCGGACGCTGGCGCTGGCGGACGGGCTGCTGGAGCGCAGGGAGGAGAGCGTCCGGGCGCTGACGGACGCGCTCATCGGCGTGGGCATCGCCATCAGCTTTGTGGGCACGTCCCGGCCGGCCTCCGGCTCGGAGCACCACCTGTCGCACTTCTTCGAGATGTCCGGGCTTTTGAACCGCGAGCCGTACTTCCCCCACGGGATCGACGTGGCCTACGCCGCCGTGCTCACCGCGCGCATGCGCGAGGCCCTCGCGCGGGACGCCTGGCCGGAGCAGACCGTGCGCACGGACCGCGGGCGGTACGTGGCGCAGATGCGCCGCGTCTACGGCCCCGCCGCCGACGGCTACATCGCCCTGCAGGACGAGGCCGGGAACTACACCGACGACCGGATGCCCGTCTACCGCGCGAAGGAGGCGGAGATCCGCGCGCTCCTGGCGGAGTCCCCCCGCGCCGCAAAGCTGGAGGCGATCCTGGACGCCGTGGGGCTGGAGCAGTCGCGCTTCACCGCCATGTACGCGCCGGAGCGCATCGCGGACGCCCTCGTCTACGCGAAGGACGTTCGCGTGCGATACTCCGTGCTGTGGCTCTACTACGACCTCTTCGGCGAGCGCCCGCTGCCGCCCTCCCCGGGCGACGCGGACCCGTCCCTATAAACCAAACGCGGGGCGCGGATCTCCCATCGGGATCCGCGCCCCGCGCGATTTCGCCGCGGCCCTGAACGCCCCGGCAGGCCTTCGGCCCTGCCTGGTTTCCCCCTTGCCTCCCCTTTATAGCAGTCGCGCTACTCCGCAAAACGGAAGCGCGACCAGCCCGCGCAACGATTCGAAGAATCGGCGCGGCGCTGCCGGCGCCCCGCAAAACATTGCGAGGGCGCCGGTGCGTTCATAGC
>JAFWBZ010000260.1 GCA_017537105.1 Clostridia bacterium
CCTCTGGACGGCCTGGTGATGGGCACCCGCTGCGGCACGCTGGACCCCGCCGTGGTCGAGTTCATCTGCAACCGCAAGAACATGACGCCCACTGAAGTGCTGACCATGATGAACAAGAAGAGCGGCCTGCTGGGCCTGGCTGGCGACTCCGACATGCGCAACGTCTGCGCCCGCTATGACGCCGGCGAGCCCAATGCCATTCTGGCCATCGAGATGTGGGGCTACGTGCTGCGCAAGTACATCGGCTCCTTCGCAGCGGCCATGGGCGGCGTGGACGCCATCATCTTCACCGCTGGCATCGGCGAGAACGACACGGCCGGCCGTGCCCGCGCGCTGGAAGGCCTGGAGTTCCTGGGCATCAAGCTGGATCCCGAGCGCAACAAGGTTCGCGGCGAGGAGGCCAGGATCTCCGCCGACGACAGCAAGGTGCAGGTCTGGGTCATCCCCACCAATGAGGAGCTGGCCATCGCCCGAGACACGCTGGAGCTCTCTACAAAAAAATAACTTGCCAAATGCGTTCCCAGCGTATATAATAGTTCGGGTTAGGGGGAATTTGGATTGAGTCTGGATGTCTCCAGGGCATTGAAGAATCCCGGCCAGATCTTTCCGTTCGAATCGAGTATCGAACTCGAGGAGATGGAGGTGCTGAGCGATCCCGTCCACTTCGTGGACATCGCGGTGCAGGGCGAATACCTCTGCACGGGGGAGAATCGCATCAGCCTGAAGGCTGAGGTGCAGGCGACGGCGGATACCCGCTGTTCGCGCTGTCTGGAGCCGGTCTCGATCCCCGTGAAGGCGGAGATGGACGTGGTGTTCGACCGCCAGCCGGATCCCGAGGACCCCGATCTGTACAGCTTTGAGGCCTCGACCCTCGAGCTGACGGACGCGGTCAGGGACGCACTGCTGCTGGAGCTTCCGATGCGCATACTCTGCGCGGAGGACTGCAAGGGACTTTGCCCCGTATGCGGCATCAACCTGAACAAGGGTACCTGCACATGCCAGGAGGGAGCCGAGGTGTTAAACCCCTTTTCGGCATTAAAAAATATCGTGCTCAATGATGAGGAGGTGTAACTATGGCCACTCCCAAGGGAAAAGTCTCCAAGGCGAGGAGAGATTCGCGTCGCAGCGCGCATTGGAAGCTGTCTGCGCCGGGCATCGTGAAGTGCCCCCGCTGCGCCAAGATGAAGCTGAGCCATCGCGTCTGCAAGTTCTGCGGCTACTATGATGGCCAGGAGATCGTCAAGGTAGAAGCTGCCACCAAGTAAGGTGCACTTCCGGCGATGATTGAGCCCGTCCGGTTTTCCGGACGGGCTTTGCTGTCGTATGTGCAGAATTGCGCCGCTCCCAGGGTCATCTCCCCCGCTCCTCCAGAACGGCCTCGAAGCGCTCTACGATCTTCCTGAGCGTCGGTGCGAGGCGCTCCAGGGCCTGTTCCCGCAGCTTTGGCGGTACGCCGTAGGCAGCCTCGGCGATGGCCCCGGTGATGGCGGCGATGGTATCGCTGTCGCCGCCGATGGACACGGCGTTGCGAATGGCGTCTTCGAAATCCGTGGACTCCAGGAAGGCGATGATCGCCTCGGGCACGCTGCCCTGACAGGTGACGTCGAACGCATAGCCGGGGCGGATCTCCGCCAGCGTGCGGGAGAGATCGTAGCCGAAGCGCTCCTCGACGTACTGCCGGATCTCGGCCTTGCCGCTGCCCTTACGGGCCAGAAACGCCGCTACGGCCGTCGCCTGCGCACCCTTGATGCCCTCGGGATGGTTGTGGGTGACGGCGGCGCTGATCTCCGCGGCACGCTCGACGTCCTCCAGCGCGTCGTAAAACCAGGCCACCGGAGACACGCGCATGGCCGAGCCGTTGCCGAAGCTGTTGTAGGGCTTGGGCCACCGGGTGCGCAGCCAGCCATCGAAGCGCCCGCCATAGCCCGCGTCGGGAAACTGGCGGCCCAGCAGCCGCATGGTGCGCACGTAGTCCTGCGGCGCGCCGCCATCCATCAGCGCCAGGGCGACGGCGGCCGTCATGACACTGTCGTCGGTGAAGATGCTGTCCGCCTGAAACAGCGGGAAGTCCTTCGTCTTGATGTTGTTCCACTCGTAAACCGAGCCCACGATGTCGCCGATGATCGCGCCGATCACTTTCGTCCGCCTCCCCTCGCCTGATAGTCCTCGTCGATGGTCGTGCGCCAGTCGCTGCCCACGGGCCTGCAACACCGCAGGTTGAACGCAGCCTCGCTGACGGCGTCGAAGTTCTTTCGCGTGCCCACGCTGTCGGCGCAGTAGTTCACCGCGCGCTCCGGCGCGATGCCCATGGCGCCTGCGGTCGCCTCCGCATCGATGTTCGCGCCGAGAAACAGGAATTCCCAATCATAGCGTTCCCGCTCGAAGCGGATCATCCGCTGGATCTCCGGCCGCGTGAAGGTACTGCTGGCGTTTTCATAGCCGTCCGTGATGATGACGAACATCACGTGATCCGCGCGGTCCTCCGGAGCGGCCATCTGCTGCGCCTGCGCGATGCGCTGGATGGTGAAGCCCACGGCATCCATCAGCGCTGTCGTGCCGCGCACGAAGTAAGTGGCTTCATCCAGCGGGGCGACGTGGTCGATGGACTGCCGGTCGTGCACGAGCTCGTATCGGTGATCGAACAGCACCGTGGTGATCCGGCAGCGACCCGGCGCGCAGCGCTGCTTTTCCAGCATGCTGTTGAAGCCGCCAATGGTGTCACGCTCCAGCCCGGCCATCGATCCGCTGCGGTCCAGGACAAATACCAGCTCTGTCAAATTGTTCTTCATGAGATTCGCCTCCCTGTCGTTGATGGCATCAGTATACCCTCTCGGACAGGGCGTCGGGTCGCCCGCGAGGCGACATTTTCGGGGCAGTGCCCCGGACCCCATTTGCTGCCGCTTTTCTGGCCATCCGCCCGGGGCAGTGCCCCAGACCCCATTTGCTGCCGCTTTTCTGGTCATCCGCCCGGGGCAGTGCCCCGGACCCCATTTGCTGCCGCTTTTCTGGTCATCCGCCCGGGGCAGTGCCCCGGACCCCACTTGCAGCCGCTTTTCTGGCCATCCGCCTACCCCAAATGCCCCGGGGCGGGCGGATGTGTTCTATGGCAGTCGAGTTCAATGCTCTACGGAGGTAGACAAATGCAGGGTAGGCAAATGTGGAAGTGGGCAGATATATAGGTGGCAGATGCGGAGGTCGTAAAGCGCTGAACAGGTCGTCAATCCACATTTCCCCCGCTTTCCCCTATTCTATACCCCTTGTCAAATCCATGAAATCCTGCAGAGTTAGTTTCAGGTTACAAACCATCGTAAAATATTATGGAGAAAAATGCGCTTCGGTGATTCACAAACGAAGCATTTTCGTATATAATAGTGGTTGAACAATGTGCACTCATCTACCCGACACCATTTTAGGAGGATATTCATCATGAAGAAGTTTGTCTGTTCTGTCTGCGGTTACGTCTATGAGGGCGAGGCCGCTCCCGAGTTCTGCCCCGTCTGCAAGGCTCCCGCAAGCAAGTTCATTGAGCAGGCTGAAGAAATGACCTGGGCCGCCGAGCACGTGGTCGGCGTGGCGCAGGGCGCCCCCGAAGACATCATCGCGGATCTGCGCTCCAACTTCAACGGCGAGTGCTCCGAGGTCGGCATGTACCTGGCCATGAGCCGCGTCGCCTATCGCGAAGGCTATCCGGAGATCGGCGAATACTGGAAGACCGCCGCGTTTGAGGAAGCCGAGCACGCTGCGAAATTCGCCGAGCTGCTGGGCGAGGTGCTGACCGACTCCACCGAGAAGAACCTCAAGATGCGCGTCGAGGCTGAGAACGGCGCTACCGCCGGCAAGAC
>JAFWBZ010000261.1 GCA_017537105.1 Clostridia bacterium
GTTACTTCGTGCTGGGCATGGTCCACGACCTTTGGCCCCAGGTACCCGGCCGCTTCAAGGACTACATCGCCATGCCCAAGGCGAACATGTACCAGTCGCTGCACACCACGGTGGTGAACCAGGGCCGCCCCTTCGAGGTCCAGATCCGCACCTTCGAGATGCACCGCACCGCCGAATACGGCATCGCGGCCCACTGGCGCTATAAGGAAGGCAAGGCCGCCGACGAGCTGGACAACAAGCTGGCCTGGCTGCGCCGCATCCTGGACTGGCAGGGCGACGCCAAGGACCCCGGCGACTTTTCAGAGCTTCTGAAGTTCGACCTCTTCGCCGAGGAGGTGTTCGTGTTCACCCCCCGGGGCGACGTGATCTCGCTGCCCAAGGGCGCGACGCCGCTGGATTTTGCCTACCGCATCCACTCCGCCGTGGGCAACCGCTGCATCGGCGCGAAGGTGAACGGCCGCATCGTGCCGCTGGCGCACCAGCTGGAGACCGGCGACTTCGTCGAGGTCATGACCTCGTCGTCCTCCCACGGCCCGTCCCGGGACTGGCTGAACATCGTCAAGACCTCCGAGGCCAAGGCCAAGATCCGCGCCTGGCTCAAGAAGGAGCAGCGCGAGGACAACATCGTCCACGGCAAGGAGCTGCTGGAGCGCGAGGCGAAGCGGCTGGGCTATTCGATGTCCCAGCTGAGCAAACCGGAGCTCGTGGAGACGCTGTACAAGCGCTATTCGGTGCAGTCCTACGACGACGTGTGCGCCATGGTGGGCTTCGGCGGTCTGAGCACCATACAGGTGCTGAACCGCCTGATCGACGAATACAAGAAGACGCAGAAGGCGGAGGATGTCGCGCCGCCAATGCCGGAGGTCAACAAGCCGGAGGAGGCGCCGAAGAAGCAGACCCGCAGCTCCTCCAACGGCGTGATCGTCAAGGGCGAAAGCGGCATGCTGGTGCGCTTCGCCAAGTGCTGCTCGCCGCTGCCCGGCGACAAGATCATCGGCTACATCACCCGTGGCCGGGGCGTGTCCGTGCATCGCGCGGACTGCGTGAGCCTGAAGGATCCCGGCGTGGAGAAGGACCGGCTCATTGAGGTCGAGTGGGAGAACCAGGCGGACGGCGGCACCTACGACGCGGAGATCCGCATCCTATGCTACAACCGGACCGGCCTGCTGGCGGAGCTCTCCGTGCTGTTCGCCTCCATGGAAGTTCCGGTCAGCGCCATCTCCGCCCACACCCTCAAGGACAATACCTTCATCTTCAACATCTCCCTGGTGATCAAAAACACCCAGCAGCTGAACAAGATCATCAAGGAGCTGAACAAGTGGCCCGACATCATCGAGGTCAGCCGCGTCTCCGGGTGAGACGCCGCTTCCTGCTTCATTCGATGGGAGGAAAACACATTGCGATGCGTGATCCAGAGGGTCGCCCGGGCGTCGGTGGACGTGGCGGGCGAGACCGTGGGCAAAATTGAGAACGGCTTTCTGGTGCTGGTGGGCGCGGAGGACGGCGATACCGAATCCGACGCCCGCTATTGCGCCGACAAGATCGCCGGCCTGCGCGTGTTCGAAGACGCCAATGACAGGATGAACCTGTCGCTCGCGGACGTGGGCGGCAGCGTGTTGCTGGTCAGCCAGTTCACGCTGCTGGCGGATGCCCGCCACGGCAGGCGCCCCGACTTCATCCGGGCCGCGAAGCCGGAGGTCGCGGAGCCGCTGTGCGAGGCGGTGAAGGCCATGCTGGAGCAGAGGGGCCTGCACGTGGAGACGGGCCGCTTCCGCACGCACATGGAGGTCAGCCTTTTGAACGACGGTCCGGTGACCATCCTGCTGGACAGCCGGAAGACCTTCTGACCATGGTCCGGGAAGCGGTGTATTCAGACCTTCATGGTCTGCTGGCATTGTATCTGCACCTGCACGAAACAGACGTGCCCGAGGATTCAGAGACGCTTCGCTCGACCTGGTCGCGGATCATGAGAGACGGAAATCATCACGTCATCGTGGATGAGACGGACGGGAAACTCGTTGCGTCCTGTGTCTGTGTGATCATCCCCAACCTGACCCGAAACGCGCGCCCCTACGCCTTCATCGAAAACGTGGTGACCCATGCCGATTACCGCCGCCAGGGCAGGGCGAGGATGTGCCTCGATTATGCCCGTGCAATCGCCTCGCAGGCGGGCTGCTACAAGATCATGCTCATGACCAGCGCGAAGACCGCGGGGACGTTGGAATTCTACCGGAATTGCGGGTTCAACGATGCCGACAAGACGGCGTTCATACAATGGCTATAATATCATTTCACGGAGGACGGCATGCCCATTCAAATCCAATCCGTATGCTGCGGTGAAATCGGCGAAAACGCTTGGATCGTCCGGGCAGAGGGCCGGGGCGATTGCGTGGTCATCGATCCCGGCGACGAGTATCCCAAGCTGAACCAGGCGATCGGCGGCAGGAGGGTAGCCGCCATGCTGCTGACCCACGGACACTTCGACCACATCATGGCCGTCGGGGAGCTTCAAGAGGCGACCGGCGCGCCGGTGTATGTCTCCGCGGAGGATGCAGAGATGCTGGACGACCCCCGGAAGAACGGCCTGCTGGGTCTGATGGGCGGCGCGACGATGCCCGGTCCGGCGATTCGCGCGCTGCCCTTCGGGGAGAAGCTGTCCGCCGCGGGCATGGATTTCGAAATTCTGCCCACCCCCGGGCACTCGAAGGGCTCGGTCTGTCTGTATCTGCCTGCGGAGGGCGCGCTGTTCTCCGGGGACACGCTGTTCCTGGCGGGCTTTGGCCGCATGGACCTGTACGGAGGCAGCCCCATGGAGATGCGCGAGTCGCTGAAGAGGCTGTTCGCGCTGCCGCCAGAGACCCGTGTGTATCCCGGCCATGGCGGCGAGACCACCATCGGCGCGGAAAGGAGCCGCTACCGCCTATGATCCGCATCATCACGGACGCGCCGGAGTTCTTTTCCGACCTCGGCGACGTGCTCCGGCTGTTCTACGGCGACATCCAGATCAGCCTGACGGAAGGCGACAGGGTATTTGAGCATCACTTCGCCGAGACCGACGGCCAGTGGATCGACACGTGGTGCTGCGAAGAATCCGAAAGCGTCCTCGCGCAGCCCGTCTTCGTCGGCACGGCGGTGGAGATCAAGCGCCTGCGGAAGCGGCAGGTGAAGCTGGGCCTTTACAACCTGCTGAAAAAACTGACCGGCGTCCGCCCTCCCTGGGGCAGCCTGACGGGCATCCGGCCCACGCGGCTGCTGTACGAGGCCATGGAAGAGGGCATGGACCTGGAGACTGCCGTGCACCACGTGGAGATGGCCTACGACGTCACCCCCGAAAAGGCGGCGCTGCTGGGAGACATCGCCCGGATGCAGCGGGGCATCCGCGAGGCGCGCCCGGACCAGTTCGACCTGTACATCGGCATTCCCTTCTGCAAGACCCGCTGCTCCTACTGCTCGTTCTCAGCGGGGGAGATCGGCGACGGGCGCCGCGTCGGCCCCTACGTGGAGGCGCTGCTCCGGGAGATCGCGCTGTGTCGGGATCTGATGGCCGAGGCAGGCATGTCGGTGCGCGCAGGTTATGTCGGCGGCGGCACGCCCACGGCGATTCCCTGCGGGGAGCTGGCGCGCATCCTGGACGCGGCGCAGGCGGCGTTTCCCGGCGCTGTGGAGTGGACCGTGGAGGCCGGCCGGCCGGACACCATCGACCGCGAGAAGCTTCAGATGCTGCGCGACCGCGGCGTGGGCCGCATCTCGGTCAACCCCCAGTCCTTCAACGACGAAACGCTCCGGCGCATCGGGCGCGCCCACACCGGTGCGGAGACGCTGGCCGCCTATGCGCTGGCGCGGGAGCTGGGCTTTGAGGACATCAACATGGACCTGATCGCGGCGCTGCCCGGGGAGACGGTTCGGGATTTCGAGCACACGCTGGACGTGGTGGAGCGGCTGTCCCCGGACAGCGTCACCGTGCACTCGCTGGCCATCAAGCGTTCGAGCCGGCTCCACGAGCAGTTGACCGTATCGGGCGGGCATACCCAGATTGGGGCGGAGGGCGCCGCGGAGATGATCGACACGGCCCACAATCGGCTGACGGCAGCGGGATATCGACCCTATTACCTCTACCGGCAGAAGTACATGGCGGGCAACCTGGAGAACGTGGGCTACGCAAGGCCTGGCAAGGCCTGCCTCTACAACATCGGCAACATGGAGGAGACCGTGAGCGTGTTGGCGCTGGGCGCAGGGGCCATCTCCAAGTGGCTGTTCGACCGGACGCTGCGCATCGAGCGCGCGCCGAACGTGCGCAACATCGACGAGTATATCGCCCGCGTGGAAGAGATGGTGGAGCGAAAGCGCGCGGTGATTCTGCAGGGGAGGTGAGTGCGGTGAAGCGATGGAGCTGCCTGCTGATGATTCTTGCCCTCGCGCTGGTCCTGGCCGGCTGCGGTGCGCGCGAGCCCGAGGAAGCGGTGCCGAATCCCGTGGCGACCATAACCCTCACCGACGGCAGCCAGATGCGCATCGAGCTGCGGCCGGACATTGCGCCGAACACCGTCAACAACTTCATCAAGCTGGCCAATGACGGTTTCTACGACGGCCAGCAGATCTTTCGCGTGGTGTCCAACGTGCTGATCCAGATGGGCGACCCCAACAACGACGGCACCGGCGATCCCGGCTATTACATCAAGGGTGAATTTGACGCCAATGGCTTCAAGAACGGCCTGTCCCACATGCGGGGCACGGTGTCCATGGCACGCAAGTCCGACTACGATACCGGCGGCAGCCAGTTCTTCATCATGGAGGGCAGCTATCCCGAGTACGACGGCAACTACGCCGCCTTCGGCACCCTCGCCGACGCAGCCAGCCTGGAGACGCTGGATCAGATCGGCTCCCGCCCGGTGGACGGCAGCTACGTGCCGCTGGACCGCATTCGCATCCAGCGCATTCGCGTGGAGACCTTTGAGGCGGAGTATCCCGATCCGGAGACGTTGAAAAAGGACGAAATCGACAACCGAAAGGACGGTAAGAAGAAGTGAAGAAGTGCATTGTTTTGCTGATGGCGCTGGCGCTGCTCCTGTCTGCAGCCCTGGCTGAGGCTGCGCAGCATCCCGTGGCTACCATCGAGATGGAGAACGGCGGCGTGATCCGGCTGGAGCTGTACCCGGAGGTGGCGCCCAATACCGCGGCGAATTTTATCCAGCTGGCCAACGGCGGGTTCTATGACGGCCTGATCTTCCACCGCGTCATCGAGGGGTTCATGATCCAGGGCGGCGATCCCACCGGCACCGGCATGGGCGGCCCGGGCTATTCCATCAAGGGCGAGTTTGCCGCCAACGGCGTCGAAAACGCTCTCTCCCACGAGCGGGGCGTGATCTCCATGGCCCGCGCCCAGGACTTCGACTCCGCGGGCAGTCAGTTCTTCATCATGCACGCCGACGGTCCCTTCCTGGACGGGCAGTACGCCGCCTTCGGGCGGGTCACCGAGGGCATGGACGTGGTGGATGCCATCGCCTCGACGAAGACCGACGCCAGTGACCGGCCCGTGGAAGCGCAGCGGATCGGGAGCATCCGCGTGGAGACCTGGGGAGAGACCTACGAAGTGGAAACCGTTCATTAATGCAGGAGGAGAGAGCAATGCGCAAGAATCCCATCGTGACCATCGAAATGGAAGACGGCGGCAGGATCGTCGCCGAGCTGTATCCCGAGATCGCCCCCAATACCGTGGCGAACTTTGTGAACCTGGTGGAGTCCGGCTTCTACAATGGCCTGATCTTCCACCGCGTCATTCCCGGCTTTATGATCCAGGGCGGCGACCCGCAGGGCACCGGCATGGGTGGTCCGGGCTATTCCATCAAGGGCGAGTTTGCCCGCAATGGCTTTCGACAGAACAATCTGAAGCACACCCGGGGAGTGCTCTCCATGGCGCGCAGCATGATGCCGAATTCGGCGGGCAGCCAGTTCTTCATCATGCACGCCAACGCTCCGCACCTGGACGGCGACTATGCCGGCTTCGGCAAGGTGACCGAGGGCATGGACGTGGTGGATGCCATTGCCCAGACGCCCACCGGCTTCCAGGACCGCCCGGTTCGGGAGCAGCGCATCAAAGCCGCCACGGTGGAGACCTTCGGCGAGACCTATCAGGTCGAGAAATACGGAAGATAGCACGGCGACAGGGAGCGGGGAGAAACCGGCTCCCTGTTCTGCGAACAGGAGCATCGCATGTCCAAGAAGCTGATCGTCGCGGAAAAGCCCTCGGTGGCCCGGGACATCGCCCGGGTGCTGGGCGTGAAGGGCAAGGGCGAGGGATACCTGTCCGGCGACGACTACATCGTCACCTGGGCCATCGGCCATCTGGTTTCTCTGAGCGAGCCCGGAGAGACCAATCCCGCGTGGCTCAAGTGGAGCATGGCGCAGCTGCCCATGCTGCCCGAGAGCATTCCGCTGAAGGTGCTGCCCAAGACCAAGGCACAGTTCGCGGTCATCCAGAAGCTCATGCGGGACAAGGAGGTCACCTCGGTCATATGCGCCACGGACTCGGCGCGGGAGGGGGAGCTGATTTTCCGCTACATCTACCGCATGGCCGGATGCACGAAGCCGGTGGAGCGGCTGTGGATCTCGTCGATGACGGACGCCGCCATTCGCCAGGGCTTCGCGGAGCTGAAACCCGCCTCGGCCTACGACGCGCTCTATGAGAGCGCCCGCTGCCGCTCCGAGGCCGACTGGCTGGTGGGTATGAACGCCTCCCGGGCCTTTTCGCTGCGGTACGACGCGCTGCTGTCCGTGGGCAGGGTACAGACGCCCACGCTGAACCTCATCGTGATGCGGGATATGGAGATCGAGCACTTCGTGCCGAAGGACTACTGGGAGATCAGGGCAAACTTCGGCGATTACGAGGGACTGTGGCTCAACCCGGAGACGAAGCAGACCCGCTGCGACAATGAGGCGCAGGCCCGGTCGATCCGCGAATCCGTGGCCGGAAAGCCGGCCGCGGTGGTGGAAAGCGTCCGCGAGCAGAAAAAGACGCCGCCGCCCCAGCTGTACGACCTGACGTCGCTGCAGCGGGAGGCCAACCGGAAGCTGGGCTTTTCGGCGGACAAGACGTTGAAGGTCGCCCAGGCGCTGTACGAGACCCACAAGCTGGTCACCTATCCCCGCACGGACAGCCGCTATCTGCCGGATGATATGAAGCCGAAGGTCGCCGCGACGCTGAAGAAGCTGCCGACGCCCTACGCGGACTTCGTGTGCGCGCCGGAGATGAACCTGAACATGCACTGGAAGCGGTTCTACGACAACACGAAGATCTCTGACCACCACGCCATCGTACCCACGGAAAAGGTCGCGGATCTGTCCCGGCTGTCCACCGACGAGCGCAATCTCTACGACATGATTGCCCGGCGGCTCATCGCCGCGCACTATCCGTTCTACGAGTACGAATCGGCGCGGGTCGTCACCCGGGTGGGGGAGCACGTCTTCAAGTCCACCGGCGCGATACCGCTTCGGGAGGGCTGGCGCACGCTCTACCGGGACGACAAGCCGGAGAAGGGCGAGGACCGGGAGCCGCCGCTGCCGAGGCTGGAGGTCGGCGATGCCCGCCGGGTGGAGAGGGCCGCGGTGAAGGCCTGCAAGACCAAGCCACCTGCGCCCCACACGGACGCGTCGATCCTCAACCTGATGGAGAATGCCGGGCGGGACATCGAGGACGAGGCCCTTCGGGAGCAGATGAAGTCCTCCGGGCTGGGCACGCCTGCCACCCGGGCCGCGGTGATCGAGCGGCTGATCCAGGTGGGCTACGCGCGGCGGCGGGGAAAGACCGTCGTCTCCACCGAGAAGGGTCGCCAGCTGATCGCCGTGGTGCCGGAGCAGATCGCATCCGCCGTCACCACCGGCAAGTGGGAGAAGTTTCTCTCCGACATGGCCGGGCAACAGGATGAGGCGGAGCGCGAGAGGAAATCCCAGCGTTTTATGTCCGGCATCAGGAAGTTCTCCGTGTTTCTGGTGGAGGCTGCGAAGAACGGCCCCGCGGACGTGCACTTCGAACGGGAGGCGCCGCGGAAGCGCTCCGCTGCGGCGAAGCGGGTGCCTGCGGCCCGCAGGACCGGCAAAGGCAGGAAACAGGGGTTATCATCTGGAGGAAAAGCATAAGAAATTCTTGTTA
>JAFWBZ010000020.1 GCA_017537105.1 Clostridia bacterium
GGGTCTGCTCCTCCCGCAGCGCGCGGCGCACCTCCTGCCGGAAATCCAGCGGAAAGCGCAGCGAAAGACCGCAGCCCAAGGAGATGTCCCGGGGCGTCGAGATGACGCCGACGGGAACGCCCCTGCGGCGAAGCGCAGCTTCAAACCGCAACACCTGCTGGCGCGAGCGGAACGCCGCCACGCCGTAAGCATCCTGCATGATTTTCCCTCCAAAGCTGTCAATTCCCGCGCGAAGGTTCTGATCGGGGCTCCGCGCCGGTATGATATCTTACGCCGTCGCCGCATCCGGCGTGAAGGAGGAATGCGCATGTCCATCTACCTCGACAACGCCGCAACGAGCCATCCCAAGCCGGAGGGCGTGGTCCGCGCCGTGACGGAGGCGCTGACGGAGTACAACGCCAATCCGGGCCGCTCCGGCCATCCGGCGGCGCTGCGGGCGGCGCGGGAGGTGCTGCGCACCCGGGAAGGCCTTGCCCGGCTGCTCGGCGCGCGGGATGCCCTCTCCGTGGCGTTTGCCTTCAACTGCACCGATGCGCTGAACCTGGCCATCAAGGGATCCCTGTGCCTGGGCGACCACGTGATCGCGACCCGGCTGGAGCACAACTCCGTGCTGCGTGTGCTGGCGGAGTTGGCCTCGAGGGACCGAATCGCCCTGACGCTGCTCGATCCCCGGCCCGATGGCTTCGTCGACCCGGAGGACGTGCGCTCGGCCATCACCCGAAGGACCTCGCTGATCGTCTGCACCCACGCCTCCAACGTCACCGGCGCCATCCAGCCGGTCGCCGCCATCGGGCAGGTGGCGCGGCAGGAGGGGATCCGCTATCTGATCGACGGCGCGCAGGCGCTGGGCGGCATGCCGGTCGACGTGGAGGCCCTGCACTGCGATCTTTACGCCTTTCCGGGCCACAAGTCCCTGTTGGGTCCCCAGGGCACCGGAGGGCTGTTCCTTCGCCCGGGCGTCGTGCTGTGCACGCTGCGGGAGGGCGGTACCGGCTCCGCCTCCGACAGCATGCGCCAGCCCCCGGAGCTCCCGGAGCGCTATGAGTCCGGGACCCTGAACCTGCCCGGCATTGCAGGTCTCGGAGCCGGCGTGGCGCATGTGTCTGAACGCCTCTCCCAGATCATGATGCATGAGCGCGAACTGACCTCCGCGCTGCTGGAAGGGCTTTCCGCCATTCCCGGAATAATGCTGTACTCTCCCCGGGAGGAAGCCGCCCGCGCTGGGATCGTGACCTTTAACGTCGGCGACCTGCCCTCCTCCCGGGCGGCGGACCTGCTGGCGGAACGGGGCTTTGCCGTCCGCGGTGGACTGCACTGCGCGCCCGGGGCGCATCGCTTCCTGGGCACGCTCCGCCGCGGCGCGGTGCGGGCGAGCGTCGGACACGCCAACACCTTCGAGGAGATCGACCGCTTCGTGGAGGCCGTGCGGGATCTGGTGTGAGGCCGCGGCATAATCTCCCACGCCTTCGGGAAAACTGGGAACGAAACTGCCCAGCGAGGGGGAATGCGAAATGTCCATGATGGAATGTCGAAGCTGCCACCGGCTGGCGGACGCGCGCTGCTTCCGCTTTTGCTGCGATTGCGGCGCGCCGCTGTGCGACGACTGCGCCAACGAGCACGAGGGGCTCTGCCCCGACTGCGACGGCGGCGATCCCGCCTACCAGCCCGCCCGACTTCGCTTTTAGACGAACCGATGGGTGCTGCTCCGCTTGCACGTAATTGGCGCCGGGAGTCTGTCGCTCCCGGCGCCGTCAGTGCATCCCGGAACATGGGCCGGCCTACAGGTTGCCGGTCATCATTTCGACCAGCCGCGTCAGCTGGTCCGAGGGCTCCTGAAGCGCGGGGACGCGCGCTGCGAGCCTTTGATAGTCGCCGCAGAGTGCTTCAAACTCCTCCAGTTCCTCCCGAAGCTCCTCCACGGAGTTCTCATTTTCCACATCCGTTTCGGCGAGCATGAACAGCGCGTCCTCCAGCTCCGCGTTCAGCTCCTCCAGGTCATCGGCCTCCTCGCCGCGCTGCTCCGCGAAGATCCCGTCCATGGTATCCAGTATCTCCCGAATGCGCGCTTCAAATACCCGAACCGGAAACATACAATCCACCTCCGCCGTTGATACCCCGAGTATATCGCATCGCCCGCGCCGTTTCAAGTCCCGGACTCCGCTCGGCGTGCGCTTTTGGAAGAAATTTTCCCGTTTGCCTGCGCGCCGGCAGGGAATTGCGCTCCTTTTATAGAATATTACCCTGTTAACGATGCTCAATGGGGAGTTGACATCCATGAAGAACGCTGAAAAGACCGGGATGGTCCGCCATGTGCGCGTGGCGCTGAGCCTGATTCTCGTCGGGCTCTATATTGCCGGGCTGATCGCCATGATCGCCTTTTCCTTCCAGCTGGGCCTATACCTGTGGATCATTTCCACGGTGGGCGGACTCGGACTGCTGTATTGGATCCGCACGATGGACCGGCGCGCCGAGGACGCCGAAAAGATCGCGCGGGGGATGCCCTACGGCGAGCCGGATGATCCCGCCGCGCCGGTGACGCCGGCGGTCCCCGAGGACGAGGCAGAGGCCCCGGAAGGACGGGACCGGACGTGAGAATGCGGCGCAAGCCCTGGACGGAGATCGAGCTGGCCGGCTGCCCGTATTTCGTCGAGCAGCCGTCCACCCACATCGGCCGGTGGCGCGGGCTGTTCCCGAAGGATCAGCCGATCCACCTGGAGATCGGCTGCGGCAAGGGCGTATCCACGGTGCGGATGGCCCACGAGAATCCGGGCGTCAACTACATCGCCATCGACGAGGTCCGGCACGTGCTGGCCGTATCGGCGCGCAACGCCCGGGTGGAATACGGGGAGGACCCCGTGGACAACCTCCGCTTCTCTGCGGTGGACGCCATGCTGATTCACGACACCTTCAGCGCCGAGGACGGCATCGAGCGCATCTACATCAGCTTTCCGAACCCTTGGGACGAGCGGGCCAAGCACCACAAGCGCCGGCTGACCCACCCGCGCCAGCTGCTGCAATACCGGGCCTTTCTGAAGCCCGGCGGAGAGATCTGGTTCAAGACCGACGACGACGCGCTGTTTGCCGCGTCGAAGCGCTATTTTGAGGCCTCGGGCTTCGATCTCACCTTCGTCACGGACGATCTGCACGCCTCCGGCTTTGCGCCCAACTATGTGAGCGAGCACGAGCGGCTGTATATGGATCGGGGCAAGCACATTCACCTGTGCATTGCCCGCATGCGCAGCCTGGAATCCCCGGTTGCCGTGCAGGAGGAACCCGCCGCACGGCGGTTTTGCGATCACTTTGCATCGGTTACGACGCCCGAGGGCGTTTCAAGGGATATATCATTTGAACGGAGGAAAACCCCCATGCGCAATTTCTTCGAAAGCAATCGCGAGGCGCTGGAAAACTTCACCCGCGTCTCCACCACCGTCGGCGCGCGCCCGGACTACGTGCAGGGCGGCGGCGGCAATACCTCCGCCAAGCTGGCGGACGGCCTGATGGCCATCAAGGCCTCCGGTTACTGTCTCAAGGACATTCGCCCCGACAAGGCCTACGCCGTGCTGGACTACGAGGCGCTGCGGCGCTTCTACTTCGGCTCCGAGCCCGCCCAGCTCGACGACGTGGAAAAGGCGGGCAGCGAGCAGGCAAAGGCCAATACCCAGGTGATCGAGGGACTCCAGCAGCTGCGCCCCTCGGTGGAGGCGGGCTTCCACTCCATCCTGGACACCTACGTGGCCCACAGCCACAGCGTCTATGCCAACCTTTGCACCTGCTCGAAGGAGTTGCCGGAGATCGCAAAGAAGGCGCTGGAGGGCGCGGACTACAGCTGGGGCTGGGTCTCCTATGTGGATCCCGGCGCGCGGCTGACCTTCTCCATCCGCGATGAACTTCGGCGGGTCGAGGCTGAGACGGGTCGCCGTCCCGCTGCGATCTTCATGCAGAACCACGGCTTGATCGCCCACGCCGACGATCCCGACGAGTGCATTCGCATCCACGACGACGTGAACGACCGCATTGCCCGGGCCTTCGGTCTGGAGAACGGCTGCTTTCCGAAAGTGGAGATCCGTGAGCTGGGCGACGGTCTCTGTGAAGCCGTGTGCCCCTACCTGTCCGAGCAGCTTGCCACCGGGGACTTCAGCGAGAAGTTCATGCTGGAATCTCCGCTGTACCCCGATCAGCTGGTGTTCCTGACCGGCAGCTTCTCCTTCGACGAGGGAGAGCCCGAAGAGGGCATGGCCGTGGCAGACCCGAAGACCGGCAGAGTGACCTTTCGCATGTCCGCCGCCAAGGCGCAGGTCATCGCGGAGACGCTGACGGCCATCGTGTTCATCGTGCGGAACATCGGCCAAAACGGCTATACGCTGTCCACGCTGGGCGAAGCCGCGAAGCAATTCATCGCCAACTGGGAGAGCGAAAAGTACCGCAAGTCCATGGCCGGAAAGTAACGGCCGACAGAATACAGGAGATGAGGCACATGCGAAAGCGCGCGCGATTTATATACGTGTTGACGGTCGCCGTTTCGCTGTGCCTCGTTCTCGTCTTTCTGACGGGATCCGGGCTCACGCAGGGCGAGCGCCTGGTGATGCGAGCGATGGAGCACCTGGGGAAGCCCTATGTGTTCAACACCAGCGGCCCGGACCGCTTTGACTGCAGCGGCCTGATCCTCTACTGCGCGGAGCGGGAGGGCCTGGGACAGCTGCCTCACGCAGCCAAGGAGCTCTACAATCTGGGGCGCCCGGTGCAGCGCTGGCAGCTGCTGCCGGGAGACATGGTGTGCTTTGATACCGTGCGGGACAAGGACCCCAGCGACCACGTGGGGTTCTACATCGGGGGCAACTGCTTTGTGCACGCCTCCTCCAAGCAGCACAAGGTGGTGGTCTCAGTACTTACGGACTACTACCTGGAGAAGTATTCCGGCGCGCGCCGCCTGGGCTGCGCCTATTTCTGAGACGACATTCGCGTTTGCGCAAACATAACGAAAGGCCGGTGCCCATCGCGGGCGCCGGCGACTGTTGATGGGGAGGAAAAGAGCGATGCAGGATGGGCTTCGAGCGACCATTGAATCCATCGCGCCCGCGGACAGCCGCGCCATCGAGCTCGCCCTGGCGCGTCAGCAGAGCCTGGCAAAGCCGCCCCACAGCCTGGGCAAGCTGGAGGACATCTCCGTGAAGCTCGCCGGCGTCACCGGAAGGATGTTCAACGCCGTAGAGCGGCGGCGGGTGTTGATCTTCGCCTCGGACAACGGCATCGCCCGGGAGGGCGTGGCCAGCGCTCCGCAGAGCGTGACGCTGAGCCAGACGATCAACTTCACCCGGGGGCTGACTGGCGTGGCGGTGCTGGCGAAGCACTTCCGCGCGGAGCTGGACGTGATGGACGTGGGCATCGACGCGGACTTCGTTCACCCCGGCGTGCGCGACTGCAAGATCGCCCGCGGTACGAAGGACTTCGCCCGCGAGCCCGCCATGACCCGCGAGGAGGCCGAGCGCGCCATGCAGGTCGGCGTGGACGCCGCGCTGCGCGCAAAGGCCGACGGCATGGACATCGTGGGCGTCGGCGAAATGGGCATCGGCAACACCTCCACCTCCGCCGCGGTGCTCTCCGCGCTGCTGGGCCTGCCCGCCGGGGACACCGTCAGCCGCGGAGCGGGCATCAACGACGAGGCCTATCGGCGCAAGATCCGTCTGATCGACGAGGCCATCCGCCGGTATGCGCCGGATCCCTCGGACCCGGTGGACGCCATCGCCAAGGTCGGCGGCTTCGACATCGCCGCCATGTGTGGCGCGTTCCTGGGCGCGGCCTCCGCGCGGCTGCCTGCGGTGATCGATGGGTTCATCTCCGCCGTGGCGGCGCTATGCGCCTTCCGGCTCAACCCGCTCTGCGCGGACTACCTGTTTCCCTCCCACGCCTCCCGCGAAAAGGGGTATGCGCTGGCCATGGACGCCATGGGCCTCCAGCCGATGCTGAACCTGGACATGCGGCTGGGGGAGGGGAGCGGCTGTCCCATCACCTTTGAGGTCATCGCCGCCGCGGAGAGCGTCATCCGGGACATGGCGACCTTTGCCGAGGCCGCCATTGACGACGGCTATCTCGCGGAGATCCGCGCAAGCAAGCGCTATCAGGGGGAAGCATGAGCACGTTCATCTCGGGAGGCTGCAAGAACGGCAAGTCGTATTACGCCCAGCGCATCGCTAAGGCGAGCGGCGCGCCCCTGTACTACGTGGCCACCATGATTCCCCGCGACGAAGAGGACGAGGCCCGCATCCATCGACATCGGAGGGAGCGGGAGGGATGGGGCTTTGTGACGCTGGAATGCGGCAGCAATATCCTGGCCTGCCTGGAACGCGCCGATGCCAGGGGCTCCTTCCTGCTGGACAGCGTGACGGCGCTGCTGTCCAACGAGATGTTTCCCGCTGGGAGCACGGATCCGACGGCGCCGGAGCGGCTCGCCGGGGAGCTTTGCGAGTTCGTGCGCCGCGCGCCGAGGACGGTGCTGGTCTCGGATTCCATCTATTCGGATGCCATGCTGTACGACGATGGAACCGAGGCCTACCGCCGTGGCCTGGCCCGGATCGACCGCGCGCTGGCGGCGGTCTGCGACAACGTGCTGGAGGTCGTCAGCAGCCAGGTGATCGTGCACAAGGGAGGGCTGCCGCTGTGATGCTGCGCATCGTGCGCGCCTATTTTATGGCGCTGGGCATGTTTACCGCAATTCCCTGCCCTTGGCGGCCTTGGGACGAGGACGCCAGGGATCTGATGCTGGTCATGCTGCCCGCGGTTGGCGCGGTGATCGGGCTTCTGTGGTACGCGCTGTCCTGTCTGGGTGACTTGTTGGTCCCGCAGGTCCACACCGCGCTGGTTGTGGCGCTGCCGTGGCTGCTGACCGGGTTCATCCACCTGGACGGCTACATGGATACCTGCGACGCCATGCTGTCCTGGCGGCCGCTGGAGGCGAGGCTGGAGATCCTGAAGGACAGCCACACCGGGGCCTTTGCCGTGGTGGGACTGGCGCTGCTGGCGCTGTTCAGCTACGACGCCGCGAACAGCTGGGGGGTGGATATGCGCCCTCTGATCTTCATTCCCGTCGTCTCTCGCTGCGGCTCTGCGCTGTCGGTGCTGTCGCTTCGGCCCATCGGCCACAGCCAGTATGTCGGGACGAAGGGCAGGAACGCCCACAGGCTGGCGGTCGCCGCCATGTGGCTGGTCGGTGTCATCGCCTGCGCGCTGTGGCTGGGGCGTCCCGCCGTCATCCTGCTGGTGGAAACCGCCGTCTACGCCGCCGCCATGGCCTGGGTCTACCGCACGCTCAGGGGCGTGTCCGGCGACGTGGCGGGCTTTGCGCTGTGTGTTTCGGAATGCGCTGCGCTGATTTCGCTGTACAGGTTTCAATGATCCGGGGAGGTTTGGAATGATACTCATTCTCGGCGGCAGCTACCAGGGCAAGCTGGATTTTGCAAAATCCGCCTATGACCTTGAAGACAATGATATTTTCATTTGCACAGACGAAACCGAAGCCATCGATTTATCGAAGCGCTGCATCGCCTACATCGACCGCTTCGCGCTGAATCGGGTCCGCGCCGGACTCGAACCCGCGGACGCCCTTCGGGACAATCCCGGGCTGCGGCCGGACGCGATCGTCATTGCCACGGACATCTCCTCCGGCGTGGTGCCCGTCGATGCCACGCTGCGGGCCTGGCGGGAGGCCTGCGGCCGGATGAACAACCTCCTGGCCGGGCGGGCGGACGAGGTCTGGCGGCTCTTCTGCGGCATCCCGCAGCGCATTCGATGAGCGCGCTGTACCTGATCCGCCACAGCCTGACCCTGGCCAACGCGCGGCACCTCTACGGCGGCAGCACCGACAGCCCGCTGACCGGGGAAGGTCGGATGATCGCCCGGGACTATCGCGCCCAATGGCCGCTTCCGGGGGCGGAACTGTACGTCAGCAGCGGCATGGCCCGGGCCGACGAGACGCTCCGGCTGCTCACCGGCCGTGGAGCGGACCTGGTGCTGCCGGGCCTCCGGGAGATGGACTTCGGCGCATTTGAGCTGCGCGGGTACGAGGAGTTGCGGCACGACCCGGCCTACCGGCGCTGGATCGAGGACAAAAGCGGCGAGGTCCGCTGCCCCGGCGGCGAGTGCACCAACTCCTTTCGGGCGCGGGCGCTGGAGGCGGGGGATGTGCTGCTGCACAGACCGGAGTCGGTTATCGTCGCCGTCTGCCACGGCGGCGTGATCGTCCAGCTGATGCAGGCGTGGTTCCCCGGCGAAGGCCGCCATTTCTACCAGTGGCAGCCCGGCCCGTGCTGCGGATATCGAATCGAGATCGGGGAGAGCGCGCCCATCGGCTATGCGGACTTCCCGGAGAAAGGGATTGCCCCGGAATGACAAAAGCGTCGTTCCGGGGCAATCCTGTTTTTCCCGAGGCAGCGTTCCGCACTCGCGATGCGCTATACCTTTGCGCCCAGCAGCTCCTGGTCGAAGGCGAAGAGCGCCTCGTTGATGGCAAACACGTCGTAGTTTCGATGCCGGATGAAGTATTCCACAATCAGATCCGCCTTGCTGCCGGGGGACAGCGCCAGCCCCGCACTGCGGAGAAGGTCCTCCGTCTGCTCCAGGTTCAGCCGGAGCGCGATGCACAGCGCGAGTACCGTATTCTTTCCTGGACGGTAATCCGGCCGGGTGCGGATTTTTGAAAACAGCTTTCGATCCAGGTTCGCGCGCTTGTACACCTGTGGATCGGTCAGCCCGCGCTCGTCGATCAGCCGAAACAGCCGCTGGGAGAAGCTCTCTCCGACCCGGGCCAGCGCGTCCTCCAGGCTTCCGGACATCGCCGCCTGCGGCGCAGCCGGGGCGAAGTCCGGCTCCCAGACTCCGGCAAGGTTTGACAAATCTTCGCAACGGGAGTCTGCAAACGCTTCGCTGAGCGCTTCCGCACAGCGCTGCGCGTCCAGGTTTGCCAGCTGCCGCTCCTCCTGCGCAATGCGCCGTGCGCGGGGCATCGCGTGTGCCTCCACGTAGCGGTCGTCGATGAAGGCCTGGATCGACGCCTGCAGCTTCCCGCCCAGCTCGAAGGCCTCTCGCTCAAAGATCACGAGGGTGACCTGCATGTCGCAGTCCAGCAGGAATTCGCCGATGGCGGACACGGCCACGGACATCGCCTCCCGCCGGGGATAGCCATAGATGCCCGCGGAGATCAGCGGAAACGCCACCGATTCCAGTTCCCGGGATCGCGCCAGCTCCAGTGCGCTGCGGTAACAGCTGCGCAGCAGCTCCGGCTCTCCCTTGGCTCCGCCCTGCCACA
>JAFWBZ010000262.1 GCA_017537105.1 Clostridia bacterium
CGCCGTACTCAGGCGCGACGCAGGCCGCCCGCTCCAGCAGGCGAGAGTGCAGGTAGAACACGTCGCCCGGATACGCCTCGCGTCCCGGGGGACGGCGGATCAGCAGCGACAGGGCGCGGTAGGCCACGGCGTGCTTGGAAAGATCGTCGTACACGATCAGCACGTCCTTGCCCTGGGCCATGAAGTATTCGCCCATGGCGCAGCCGGAATAGGGCGCGATGTACTGAAGGGGCGCAAGCTCCGACGCGGTGGCGGAGACCACGATAGTGTAGTCCATCGCGCCCGCGGCTTCCAGCTGGTCCACGACCTGCGCCACCGTCGAGCGCTTCTGCCCGATGGCGACGTAGATGCAGATGACATCCTGCCCCTTCTGGTTGATGATGGTATCGGTGGCGATGGTCGTCTTGCCGGTCTGGCGGTCGCCGATGATCAGCTCGCGCTGGCCGCGCCCGATGGGAATCATCGAGTCGATGGCCTTGATGCCGGTCTGCAGCGGCACGGAGACGCTCTTGCGCTCGATGATGCCCGGCGCGGGCGATTCGATGCGGCGCTCCTCGGTGGTGTTCACCGGGCCCTTGCCGTCGATGGGCTGGCCCAGGGCGTCCACGACGCGCCCGATCAGCGCCTCACCCACGGGCACGGACACGACCTCGCGCGTGCGCTCGACGCTGTCGCCCTCCTTGATGCCCTTGTCGTCGCCCAGCATGACCACGGCCACGGAGTTCTCCTCCAGGTTCAGCGCCATGCCGTACACGCCGGTGGAAAAGCGCACGAGCTCATTGGCCATGCAGTTTTCCAGGCCGGAGACGCGGGCGATGCCGTCGCCGACCAGCAGCACGGTGCCGACGTCCGACTGGACGATCCGGTTGTCGTAGTTTTTGATCTGATCCTTGATGATCTTGGATATTTCTTCAGGTCTCAGCTGCATCTCAACGTCCTCTTTTCCTTGCGTGTGCATCCATGAAAGGAACCTCTGCACCCCTTCCCTCTGCCGCGCCACGGCGGGGCGGAGGAAGGCGCCGTTCGAAATCGCGGCGCAGCGGGGCGGAGGCTGCCGGGCCGGAACGCAGGCGGGCCCTACATTCCCTTCGACAGGCTCTGCTTGAGCCTGCTCAGCTTGTTCAGAATGGTGTTGTCGTAACGCCTGCCCTCCATCTCCACGCGGACGCCGCCGATCAGCGATTTGTCGACGTGGCAGTTCAGGGTCACGTTCTTGCCGGACATCCCGTCGAGCTTGGCCTTCAGCGCATCATAGTCCGCCTGGGACAGCGGCACCGCCGAGATCACATCCGCCTCCACGATGCCGAAATCGTCGTTGAAGCACTGATGGACCCACTTGACGCAGTCCGGGAGCGCGTCGATGCGCTCCTTCTCCACCAGCAGCTTCATGAAGTTGACGATATACGGATGCGCGCGGCCGCCAAAGGTGTCGTCCACCACCTTGAGCCGCGTCTCCCGGTCGATCGCACGGGAGGACAGAAGGCGGATGAACCGGGGCTGCTCCTGCAAAAGCTCGCCGATTTCCGACAGCTCTCCGTGCAGCTCTTCCCGCAGGTTTTCTTCCCGCGCCAGCTCATACAGGCCGTTGCCATACTCCTTTGCAAGACCCGTCACGACACTTCACCTGCATTTCGAATGAACTCTTCCACCAGGCCGCGGTGGTCGTCCTCGCTGATTTCGCGCTCGACCATCTTGCCCGCGATATCCACGGCCATGCCGGAGATCTCGCCGACGAGCTCCGAATAGGCCTTGCGGCGCTCCTGGTCGATGTCAGACTCCGCCTTCTGCTTCAGGTGCGCCGCCTCGTCGCGCGCCTCCTGAACGATGGCGTCGCCGCGGCGGGTCGCCGCGTCCACAGCGTGGCGCACCAGCTGATCGGCCTCCTCCCGGGCATTGGACATGCGGCGGGTGTATTCCTCCTTCATCTGCGTGGCGTCGTCGCGGGCCTTGTCCGCAGCGTCATAGATGCCGTCCAGCTCCTGCTGACGCTTGTCCAGCACCGCCATCACGCGCTTGAACAGGAACTTTTTGATCAGCGCAAACAGAATCAGCAGGTTGCAGATCTGGAAGATGATCGTCCAAGGCGTTATGGAAATAAACTCTTGTACCGCG
>JAFWBZ010000263.1 GCA_017537105.1 Clostridia bacterium
TCTATTGCAGCAGTACCTCCGCTGCGCCCTCCGGCAGCGCCCGCGCGGCCATCTCGAGGATTTCCCGCAGCCGCTCGGGCGTGTCCGCCTCTGCACGCAGGGTGATCTGCTCGGCGGTGACGGACTTTCGCACCAGCAGCCAGCCGACGGGGAATTCCAGCCGCACACCGTCCAGGCGGCTCACCTCGCAGGGCATCGATCCGGAGGCCAGCGTTTCGATGCGCCGCAGCCATTCCTCCTGCTGGTCGTAGGGGCAGTATACCCGCAGGTCGGGGGTGATGGGCGGGCAGACGATGTCCTGGGTCAGTTCGGACAGGGGAACGCCTGAGGCGGCGACGATGTCCGCCATCATGAGCCCCGCGAACAGCCCGTCGTCGTAGCCCAGCTCACCGAAGAAGAAGTGCCCGCTGACCTCGCCGGCGATGGCGGCGCCAAGCTCCAGAAAGCGGCGCTTGATGAACGAATGGCCGCTGCGCTCCAATACCGGAGTGCCGCCCATGGCCAGCACGGCGCGCTTCACCGCGGAGGAGCACTTCTGGTCGTATACCACCGGGGTGGGGCGATCCTTCAGCAGGCGGCGAATGAACAGCGCCAGTGATTTTTCGTTCTGCACCGGCACGCCCGCGTCGTCGATGAACACCGCCCGGTCGCCGTCGCCGTCGAAGGCCACGCCGAGGTCAGCACCGGTCTCGCGCACCTTCGCGCACACCGCGCCCAGGTGGCGGTATTCCGCGGGGTTCGGGTCCCGGTGGGGGAAGGTGCCGTCGGGCTCACAGAACAGCTCCACCACCTCGTAGCCGCTCTGCCGGAAGGCGGCAGGGGCGATCGAGCTCATGGCCCCGTTGCCCGCGTCCACGACGATCCGCAGCGGCTTTTTCGCCGTAAAGCGCCGCTTCAGAGCATCCAAATAGTCCGGCAGTACGTCCTGCGGCGTCACGCAGCCCGCCGCCTCCGGGAAGCGCCCCGCTTCGTAGGCGGCCTGTACCGCGTCGATGATGGCCCGGTTCACCGGCTCGCCGTCGAACATGAATTTGATGCCGTTGTACTTCGGCGGGTTGTGGCTGGCGGTCACCGTCGCGCCTCCGTCCACCGCAAGGTTGGCGATGACCCAGTACAGCGCCGGGGTGGGCACGGTGCCGAGGTCCGTCACCTGCGTGCCGCCCTCCACGAGGCCCTCGATGAACGCCGCCTTAAGAGACGGGGTGGAGACGCGCACGTCGCCGCCCACGGCCATGCGCGCGCCGGGATGCAGCGCCGCCAGCGCGCGGCCGATGCGGTGCGCCGCGGCCTCGTCGATTTCCGTCAGGTAGATGCCCCGGATGTCGCAATCCTTGAAAATGCTCATTCAAACCTCCACGAGATAGTTCTTTCGAAGATCCTCCAGGAAGCGCCCGTAGGTCTCCTGATAGGGCGCGACCAGCGCAGGGTCGGGATCGACGGTTTTGTCGAAGCGGATCATCGCGGCCGCCGCCTGGCGCAGGCCGCCCATGTCCCCGGAGGCTGCCAGCAGCGCGGAGCCCATGGCGGCGTCTACCACCGCGGGCACCTTCAGCTGCCGGTTCAGTATGCTGGCGCGAATGCGCAGCCACAGGCCGCTCTTGCACGCGCCGCCCGCGGTGCAGATCGCGTCGCCCACCGCGCAGCCCAGCGCCTCCATGCGGTCGAAGGCCAGCCTTTCCGCAAAGCCCACGCCCTCCATGATGGCCGGATACAGCCTGCCGCCGGTGATGTCGCCGATGTAGAACGGCTCGCAGTCCGGACGGACGAACGGAAAGCGCTCGCCCCGGCCCGGCAGCGGATAGCAGCGCACGCCGGTGGGGATGCGGGACGCCGCCTCGGCATCCAGCTCGGCAAAGGGCCTGCCGCCGGCCGCGGCGTTCAGCGTCCGCCCGCCGATGTTGCCCGCGCCGCCCAGCAGCCATGCGCCGTCCGGCAGCAGGTGGGAATAGCTGGCCCCGCTGGGGTCCAGCACCAACTCGGAGGTCACGCCCTTCAGCACGAAGGTGGTACCAATGACGGAGGCCCAGCTTCCCGGCTCCGTCGCGCCGGTCGCCAGCGCGGAGGCGTAGCCGTCGGTGGACCCGCCCACGACCATCGTGCGGGGGCTCAGGCCGAGTCGCTCCGCAGCGTCTGCGGTGATGCGGGCAATGGGCGCGCCGGGGGCCACGATGCGCGGGAGCTTCCTGCGTTCGATGTCCAGCGCGGAGGCGATCTCCTCCGGCCAGCGGCGTTCGATCAGGTCGTAGCCGGTCTTGAGGGCGTTGGAGAAGTCCGAAGCTGCGTACTCGCCGCAGAGCAGGCCCGCGATGTAATCCGCCTGATGGGCGAACACGGCGGTCTTTTCGTAGATTTCGGGGCAGTTTTCCCGAAGCCACAGGATCCGGGGCAGTGAGAAGGACGCACCGAAACGGTAGCCCAGCCGGGCCTCCTGCGCCGCCATCGCCTCGTGCACCCGCGCAGCCTGCGCCTTGGCCCGGGGATCGTTGTACATGATGCCGCGGGTCAGCGGGCGGTGCTCCCCGTCCAGCGCGACGACGGTGCCGCTGGTGCCGTCCACGGAGATCGCCGCGACCTCCTCAGCACGATGCCCGGCGAGGCGCAGCTGCACCATGCAGTCGGAAATGGCGAATTCCGCCGCAGCCTGCCAGTCCGCTGGGGACTGTTCCTGCCAGAGCGGCGTTTCGGCGATGTTGATCCTCTGAAAGGGGACGGATTTGGATGCGATGAGCGCTCCGCACTCATCCGCAACCACGCAGCGCACACCCTGCGTGCCCACGTCGACGCCCATGAAGAGCATGGTCAAACCTCCTTTGCGGGCCATCCCAGCAGCTGTTCCAGCGCCGCTGCGATGCCGTCTTCGTTGTTGGACCGCGTCACCTGGTTCGCGACGGCCTTGACCCCGTCGTCCGCGTTTCCCATGGCGATGCCCACGCCCGCGGCGCGCAGCATTTCGATGTCGTTTTCGGAATCGCCGAAGGCGATGGCGGCCTCCGGCGCGATGCCCGTCACCCGGCAGATGTCGCGAAGCCCCTGCCCCTTGTTGACGGCCCGGGGGATGATCTCCAGATAGAACGCCGCCGTACGCACCACGGCCAGCGAGTCCGGCAGCAGCGCGGCGATTTGAGACTGCACCTTCGGCAGGATTTCCGGCTGGAGGGACATCAGGATCTTCGCCGGAGCGAAGTCGATGAAGTCCGCCAGGTTGGCCACCTCAGTGCACGTCATGTTGTTGTTCCAGCACTCGTATTCGACCTTGTAGGCGCTGCGGTTTGTGACGTAGAATTGCACGCCATCGTCGAGGATCGGCGTCACCGGCAGTGATTCCAGTGCGCGGAGCATCCGCCGGGCCTCCTCCAGCGTCATGCCGCAGGCGTGCAGCGTTTCCCCGGTGGCGGCATCCACGATGCGTCCGCCGTTGTAGGCCATCAGGATGCCCCGATGGCGCTGGATCTCCAGCGCGTCCCGCTCCCGGTACAGCCCGGGCAGCGGGCGGGCCGAGGCCAGCGCCAAACGGATGCCGGCGTCCTGCGCGCGCATCAACGCCCCCCGGGTGCGGGGCGTGATGCGCTTTTCGTCGTTGTTCAGCGTGCCGTCCAGGTCCATGGCGATCAGTTGGTATTGCATGTTCAAATCTCCATTACATAGCAGCCCCGGGGCGCGTCCGCGGTCAGTTCGACCTCGTTGGGCAGCGTGCCGGCGCCGGTCAGGCGGACGAACTCTCCGCAATCCGTGACGGGGAAGCCGCAATAGCGGTTTCTGTAGTGCATCGCGACGGCGGCGCGGGGACGGAAGCGCTCGATCAGCGCGACCGCCTCGGGCGTGGTGATGGTGTAGGTTCCGCCGATGGGGATCAGCAGCACGTCCGCGCCCTCGATGACGGCGGCCTGTTCCGCGGTGTCGGGCTGGTGGCCCAGATCACCCAGGTGCACGAGCTTGATGCCGTCCGCCTCGACGGAAAAGATCACGTTGTCGCCGCGCTTCGCGCCCTGAACGTCGTCGTGCCAGCTGTGCACGCCGGCGATCCTCGCCCCGAAGCGCTCCCAGGTGCCGGGCTCGTTGAGAATCTCATGGGTCCCCTCCACGGCGGCAAAGTAATTGTGATCGAAGTGGACGTGGCTCGAGAGCACCAGGTCGGCCTTCACGCGCAGCGGGGGATAGCCCACGGTGTCGTCGTAGGGGTCGGTCACCAGGATCTTTCCGTTGTTCAGCGTCACCTTGAAGCAGGAGTGTCCCAGCCATTGGAGTTTCATGTCTCTCGCTCTCCTTCCATGAGGGTTTGCAGCAGCGCACAGGCATACAGCCCGCCGCCGCTCTGGGTGGAATCCCGCAGGCAGACCGCGGCCCGCTGCCGCACCGCCCGGCTGAAGCCATCGTCGCGCGTGCCTGCGTCCAGCGCCTTGAGTCCCCGGGCAAACAGATGAAGCGACGGCGCATCCACAGGCCCGTCGAAGCGCCGCAGCGACGCGCACAGGTCGTCCGGAGGCTCGGGATATGCGTCCGCCAGCCGCTGCAGCCACCGCGCGTCGGGCGTGAGGCGCGCCA